>CAZWNS010000028.1:22500-30943 GCA_964635245.1 uncultured Spirochaetaceae bacterium | reverse complement strand
CACCCGGATACACAAACGGGCTTGCCTCGACCGACACCGAGACCTCCGCCTGAGACCCCGACTCCACTTCCACGGGGTCGGACTCCGCGTACTCGGTGACCTCGAACCAGCTGCCGCGGTCGGTGCCGAAGGAGATGAGAACGCGGTAGTCGAAGCCGGGGGCGATGCCGTCGATGGTGAGGGTGTCGTCGACGTCGACATCGACGTAGTCCTCGCCGTCGTCGAGCGGATAGAGGCCCTGAGCCTTGCCCTTCTCCGCGAGGAGGTACACGCGGGCGGTGTTCCCGGTTACCTCGGCCTGGGTCGAGATGCCGCTCACGTCGACACTGAGAGACCCCTCGACGTTTTCCTCGTCCTGCGGCGTCCAGTAGCAGGAGACGGCAAACAGAAGGAGCGTGCCCGAAAGTACAAGCAATCGAATTGCACTTCTTTTCATCATATCGTTCTCCCGTGCGCACAACTCATGCGCGCACTTACTCCTCAACCTTCACCAGGATGCTCGCAAGCCCGCGGCCGCCCGAGCCGCCGCGTCTCGCCTGCGAGCCGCCGGTCGATACCGCACCCGTCGTGGTATCGGTGCCGGTGCGGGAAATGAGGCCGCGCTCCGGGTTTGCCGGATAATCGTACCCACCGGTGCCTGCCGACTGACCTTCGTAGACCGTGCGCCGTTGCTCGAGCAGATTTGTGAGCTCGACTTCATTTTCGGTGACGAAGAGCCTGACGGTATCAAAGTCGAAGCCGGTGCCGCGCACCGATGCGGTCGAGATAGGCCCGCGGATCTGGAAGTCGGTCCGCACGCCCTCGGCCGAGCGCACCCTGGCGCTCACACGTCCCACGTTGACCCGCGTGCTGCTCTGCGAGACGCCTTCACGCTCCACGAGCTCCTCTACGGTCATGCGACTGAGCGCCTTCATCGTCACCGTCGACCGTCCGAGGGCGAGGGTGGCCTCGGAGCCGAACCCGGTGGAAACCGTCGCGTTCAGGGGGATCTGCTCTCCCTCTTCGGCCGTCCGCCAGGCGCCGCCTGGGGGACGAATCTCGACCTTCCCTGATACGTTCTCGAATACCGCCGCCTGCTGGGCGACGGCTCCCGTGGCAACGAGGAACACGAGTGCTGTCACGAGCAATCGTCGTCTCTTCATACAGAATCCTCCTAGAAACTGAGCGACGCCTCGAGGCTCACGGCAAAGGATGGATCACGCTCGCTCTCGGCAATCGGGCCGTCATCGGCCCCATTAGGTAAGAATACCCCGCCCGTAAGCGAAATTCCGAGGTCGGAGAACGGTCTGTAGTTCACGCCGGCATCGATCTCGCTCCCGAGGTAGTTGCCCGAACCGCCGGGACGCACACCGTCGGCCGGCACCGGCCCCTCCACGAGCCTGATGAAGGTGAAGGCATCGAGGCCGAACTGCAGGTCCCGTATTTCCCGCGTCGGCGAATCAATGAAAGGCTTTATAGAGTAGAACGCGTGCACCGAAACGTTGTTTCCCGGCCCCGCACCGAGTACCTTTCCGGTCGTCGGCCCGGCGATCGGCACGAAGAGCGTCGAGGCGCCTTCTTCGTTTCCCTCGATGACCGACGTGGCGTCCGAATCTCCGGTACCGACGAGGACGTTGAAGCCGGCGCGCTGGGCACGTATATCCGGAACGTAGTAGCGCATCCCCGCGCCGCCGGCCCCGGCAAAGACGGGCCTGTAGCGGTAGGAGAAGCCGGTAACGGTATCCTCATCCTCGACATAGCTGAGCATGCGCCCCGTCTGAAAGGTGCCGAAGACGGTGTAGAAGAGCGCGTTCGACAGCGCGCCGTCGAGCTCCACGCTCGCGTACTGGGTGTCGACGCGTCCCCCGCCGGCGGCCTGCGGCTCGCTCTGTCCCTCGTCGATGAGATCATCCTCGGGCCTGAGGTCCTCCTGCAGGGCAAGGGAAATCGTGAGGTCCTGGGCAGGCAACACTTCCGGAAGGCTGAGCTCCGCGAGCCCGATGAGCCGCGGCGGTGCGAGGAAGACGTCGTCATCGTCATCGTCGATCAGGTCGAGGCGGGACATGATGACGTCGTTCGTCGGCTTGAGAAGAAGGCCCGTATACCCCCCGCTGAAGCTCAGCACGTAGTCCGGCGCCGAAATGGAGAACCGGGCGCCGTCGATACGGTGGTCGAGCACGTAGCCCGTCGCGTCGGCGACGGAGAAGCGCCCGATCCGCCCGCCTACGCGCCGGAGGTCGCCGGCCGGGGTCGAGCCGTCGAGATACAGGGCGTCGAGGTCGAAGAGGTAGGGGCGCTCGGTCGTGAAGGTGTAACTGCCCTGTGTGGAAAACGCGAGCGCATCCGAGAAGTCGTGGCTCAGCCATGCAGCGAGGGTCTCGGAGTTGAAGATCTCGTCTTCCTCGCGCGAGTCGAGCTCGGTGTTGCTCGAGAGCTGAAAGCCGAAGTCGATTGCCGCGGCGGGACCTCCCGCCACGAGCAGCGCACCCATCACCAAAACCGAAATCCCCACCCGTTTCACAGTGACCCTCCTCGCGCGCCCCGGCAGATTGAATGATAGTCGATTTATCCTCTCGAGTCCACTCGCAATCCGCGGGGAGACCTCAGGCAATCAAAAGTCGCCGCAGGCGTTCGGCGGCGTCTCTCCCGCAAGAATCTCGTTCATCCAGTCCACCGAGGCCTGGAAGCCCGCAGGCCGCGTATGGCGGTGGCGTGCATCCTCGTAGAGGCGGTAGTGCACGGGGACGCCGGTGTCGCAGAGCTCGGAGATGTAGGCACGGATCGCGGGCGTGGTGATGATGATGTCGTTCCCGCCCTGCACCATGAGCACCGGTACATCGTGCCCGTCGAGGCCGCTCTCGTTCTCCGCCAGCCGGCGGTAGAAGGATGGGTACTCCTCCTCGAGTGCGCCGCCGTGGAGGGCCTCATAGAAGTCCCCGGTGAAGAGCTCCCGGCCGTCGAAGGGGTAGTACTGTTCCATCTCCTTCACGCATTTGGTTGCCATGTCCTGCACGAGCGTCTCGACCCAGCGCTCCTGCAGGTACGCGGCCGGGTCTATCTCCTCGGAGCCGTACATCGCACGGTAGGAGTAGATGATGTACGGGGAATAGTAGGCGGCTTCCTGCATGAGCGTGATGACGTCGTTCGTGGCGGCGAAGCCGATCGCGCCGCGAAGCTCGACATCCGGCGCATACTCCTCGCGCAGGTCCGCCGCTGCCAGCGCGGCATGCCCGCCCTGGGAGTACCCGGCGGTAAAGACATCGGGGGCAGGTGCCGCGGCGAACTCATGGTCGGCAAAGAACCGCCGTACCGCCCGCGCACCGTCGAGCATCAGATGAGCCTCGGCAGCCTTGCTGAAGTAACGTTGCGGCCGTCTCGGGTCGTTGAAGCCGATGTAGTCGGGAAAGATGGTGATGATGCCCTGGGCGGCGTAGGAGGCCATGTTGGTGCGGTAGTAGCCCCAGCGCCCCGTCTCCGCATCTTCGAGCGACGGTGCGCAGCGATCGGAGATACCGGTCGTGCCCGAGCCGAAGACGAGCACCGGTCGCTCGGCGGACTCCGAAAGAACCGGGACGAAGAGCAGCGCCTTTGCCTCCACCGCCGTTCCGTCGAAGTCGGAGGTGTTGTAGTACACGACGTACTCATCGACCGGATAGCGCGCCTCGGGCGTGCCGTAGGACTCGAAAAGCCGCGGCCCCGCCTCCTCGATCTCGGTGATGCTCCAGCGCCCGAGCTCTTCGGTGGAGACGATGCTGCCGGGCTCCTGCGCACCGAGCGTGCTCATCGTCCCCACAAACAGAAGAGCGGCTATGGCGCCGACAACTCCGGCGCTCGCCGGCCGGCCGCGCCGGCTCGATATCAGTTTCATCAACGTCATGACTGTTCCCTCATCCATTCGAGCACATCGAAGTACGCCGCCTGACGGACGTCGTGGCGCTCGTTTTCGTATACCAGATATCTCACCTCGCTCCCCTCGTCACGGAGACTCGAGACGAACCCGCGTTGCGAATCCGGGGACACGACGATGTCCTCGGTTCCCTGCAGAATCAGCCCCGGCAGCCCGTGGCCCGAAAGCCCTACCGTATGCTCGCGGAGGACCCGGTCGATCTCCGGGAAGTGGCGCCGCACGCTCCCTTCGGCGAGCGCCGCGGCGAACTCTTCGCGATAGAGCGCCCACGGCCCCCAGGGGTAGTAGTCCTGAAAGCCGCCGATGCACTGTCGCGTGACATCCTCCTCGAGGCTCATCAGCCAGCGCTCCTGAAGCATCCGCGACGGGTCGAAGCGCTCCACCCCGTAGCGCTCCCGCAAACTGTAGGCGACGATCGGCCCCACGACCACGAACTCGCGCAGCAGCGCGTGCAGGTCGGTTGTGGGGCCATAGCCGATGATACCGGAGATTTCGATCTCCGGCGCGTAGCGCTGCCGATAGTCCGCCGCAGCAAAGGCGGCGTGGCCGCCCTGGGAGTATCCGGCCAGGAATACCCCGTCCACTTCCGGCTCACCGGCCTCCCGCAGAAACGCGCGCACCGCGCGCACGCCGTCCAGCATGAGGTGAGCACCGGCGTCGGCCTGGAAGAAGGGCTGCACCCGGTCCGGATCACCGAAACCCATGTAGTCGGGCACGAGCCCCACCATCCCCTGTCCCGCGAACGCCAGCACGTGAGCGCGGTAGCGCCCCCAGTTGATACCGGCGGTGTGTTCGCGCGAGGGCCGGCACGCATCGATGATGCCCGTGGATCCCGCCCCGAAGAGGTAGAGGTCGCGCTCCTCCCCGTCGGGCATGCGGGGAACAAACAGCTGTGCCGTCACCGGCGCATCCCTGCCGTCGGGGTAGAGGCTTTCGTAGCGAACGAAGTACACGTCCACGCCGTAGCGCGCGTCGGGCGCCCGGTAGCCGGAGAACAGCGGTCGAATAGCGGCATCGATCTGCGCCGCCGAATAGGTACGGTCGAACTCCATATCAATGATGCGGCCCGACCGCGCGGCGGCAGGCGTCACGGACGCCAGGGAGAATAACAGGGCGAAAGCGATAGCGGGCAACGGCACACGCCGGTCCCCTGGTCCGTTCCCGAGTCGACTCATCACTCTGAGCTACGAAAACTGAGAGGTTTTGTCAAGGTGATGCTTGCCGCGCGGGGCCGCCTCCGTGGTATGATTCCGTCTCAATGAGCCTGCAACAATCCGCCCGCAGGATACATGTCCCGTACCTCGTCCTCGTCGCGCTCGCATTGACTGCCCCGGCGGCCACGGCCCAGGCCGACGACGCCGGCGTGTACGGTCCCGCGGCGCCCGAGGACGCCGGCTTCGTGCGCGTGTTCAACGGCGATCCCTCTGAAGCGGTGGAGCTCCCAATCGGACCCCGGCGCTACGGTCCCGTCGCCTTCGGCGAGGTGACGGCCTACCGGCCGATTCGTGCGGGCGTGTTTCTCCTTCGACGCGGCGGAGAAGAGGCCGAGCTCGTCGTGCGGCCGGACACCTATACGACGGTGCTCATCGGCCCCGGCGAGATTACCGTCGTCTCCGACGAGCGTCACGACGATCCCGCACGGGCTCAGCTCGTACTCTATAACGCCGCGGCGGAGGGAGACGTGGATCTTGTAGTGGTGGCGGACGGGTCGCCGGTGTTCCGCGATGTGGCGCCCGGCGAATCCCGAGCCCGGGCGCTCAACGCGGTGACCGTTGAGCTCGGCCTGCGCACGGGGGACGACGTCGCGGTGGACCTCGAGCCGGTCGATCTGACCCGCGGTAATTCCTTCGCCGTGTTCGCCGTTTCCGCGGAAACCGGGCTCGCCGCCCGCATCCACGAAGCCCGGGTAGTCGTCGACGACTAGCGATGGTTTTCAGCACCACCGTTTTCCTGTTCCTGTTTCTCCCGGTATTCCTCGCCGTCTACTACGCCCTGCCGTTTCGCTATCGTTCGGCATGGATCCTCGCCGCGAGCCTTGCGTTCTACGGGTGGTGGCGCCTCGACTTTCTGCTGCTCATGGTCGCGACGACCGCATGGTCGCATCTGCTCTGCCGTGAAATCGAGCGAAACCTCCCGCTGCGCCGCGCCCGTGCGAAACGGGCGCTCGCTGCCGGCATCCTGCTGAACATCGGCACCCTCGCCTATTTCAAGTATTTCAATTTCGGCGTCGACAGCCTCAGCTCCCTCCTCGTCATGCTCGGCGGCAGGGAGATTACCGCCTGGCAGGTGATTCTGCCCATCGGGATCTCCTTCTACGTGTTTCAGGCGACGAGCTACCTCATTGACGTCTATCGCGGCGATGCCGAGCCGGCGAAGAGCTACCTCGACGTCGCCGCCTACATCACGCTCTTTCCGCAGCTCGTCGCGGGCCCGATCGTGCGCTACGGCCACATCGCCCCCCAGCTCTCCTCCCGCGAGCACTCGATCGCCCGGTTTTCGGAGGGCGCGTGGCGCTTCATGCTCGGTTTCGCCAAGAAGGTGCTCATCGCCGACACCGTTGCATCCCTGGCGGACGCAGGGTTCGGCGTGGCCTCGCCGCACGCGGGAGACGCATGGCTCGGCCTCACGGCATACGCGGTGCAGATCTTCTACGACTTCTCCGGCTACTCGGACATGGCGATCGGCCTCGGCCTCATGATCGGCTTCCGCTTTCCGGAGAACTTCGACCGTCCCTACACCTCGCGGAGCATCACCGAGTTCTGGCGCCGGTGGCACATGAGCCTCTCACGCTGGCTGCGCGACTACCTCTATATCCCCCTCGGCGGCAATCGCCGCGGAACCCGGCGCACCTATGCGAACCTGCTCACGGTGATGATCGTCGGGGGGCTGTGGCACGGCGCCGCGTGGACCTTCGTGCTGTGGGGCACCTGGCACGGCGTGTGGCTCGTCGCCGAGCGCCTGCTCACGCGGCGACGGGACCCGCGGGCACCGGCAGCGCCTCCGACGACAGCGGCCGCGCTCGCAGGGAACATCTACGCGATGGCCCTCGTCCTCGCCGGCTGGATCCTCTTTCGCTCGCCCGATCTGGCCACGGCCGCCGACCTTGCAGCGGGACTCGCCGGGCTGCATGGCCGCGGGCTGAGCAACGCGATGGCGTGGCAGGTGGACGCGCTCGCCGTCGCGGCCCTCGCCCTCGGTGTGGTGCTTGTCTACGCGGGGCCCGCTCTGGAGCACGCGATGCGCCGGCGCGGAGCCTCCGTCCCGGCCCTCCGCACCCGAGAGGTGACGGTGTCGCTGCTCTTCATCGCCGGCGTGGTGAAACTGGTGGCCGAAAGCTATTCACCGTTTCTGTACTTTCAATTCTGAGGTTGCGAGAGATGGCGCAGGAGACGGGAGACGATACACGGCAGGACGGCTACCGACCGCAGCATGCAACGCGGCTGGTGTTCTGGGTCTTTCTCCTTACCATCGGGGCCGGTGTCGTCTTCTCCGCCGCGGCCTTGGCACGCATGGGAGCCCCGCCGCGGGGATCGCTCCGGACCGGCGAGTGGACCGCCGCACTGGAGCGGGAGTTCGACCGGGCGCTGCCCCTCTATAGGCCCGCTCTGTACCTGTGGACGGCACTCCGGTTCGCCGCCTTTGCGGAAGGGGGGCCGGGGCTCGTCGTCGGGACCGACGACCGGCTCTTCACCGCCGAAGAGCTCGAAACTCATCCCCGTGATGCGGAGCGCGTGGAGGAGGCCGCCGCCTATATCACCGCGGTCGGCCATACCCTCGCCGAGCGGGAGGCCGCCCTCGCAGTCGTCCTCCTGCCGTCGAAGGCGCGCATCTACGAGGACATGCTCCCCGGTTACGGACTGCCGCGGACCGTGGACCGCCGCTACGAGCGCGCGGTCGCGGCGCTGCGCGGCGAGCGCGACCCCGGCACCCCGAAGGTGACCGTCGTGGACCCCCGCGGCGCGTTGCGCCGCGCACGGCAAAGGGGGACGGAGGTGTTCCTGCGCACCGATACGCACTGGACGCCGGAGGGCGCCGCGGCGGTCGCCCGCGCCGTCGCCGGGGAGGTGGAGGGGCTTCTCGGGCGCCGCGACGTACCGCGCACCCGTTTCGAGCGCGCAGCCGCCGAGACGGTCACCCACCGCGGCGACCTGCTGAGATTCCTCCCGCTCGGGCCCTTCGAGGCGGCGATCGGTCCCCCTGCCGACCGCCTGACCCGCTACGAGACAGACGCCGCGTCCGGCGGCTCCGGCGATCTGTTCGACGACCCGGCCATCCCGGTAACCCTCGTCGGCACGAGTTACAGCGCCGATGAGCTGTGGGGCTTCCGGGGCGCGCTCGCCGAGGCTCTCGAAGCCGACGTGCTCACCGTAGCCGCCGAGGGCGAGGGCCCCTTCGCGCCGATGGAGGAGTACCTCCGCGGCGAGACCATCACCGACCAGCCGCCGGAGCTCGTTATCTGGGAAATCCCGGAGCGGTACCTCGCCGCCGGACTGCCGGCGGCCGCGCGAGGGCGGTTGGACGAGTAGGCGAAACGGTGGTGAAGAACCGGGGTCGCCG
>CAZWNS010000028.1:0-22400 GCA_964635245.1 uncultured Spirochaetaceae bacterium | reverse complement strand
GCGCGAGGGCGGTTGGACGAGTAGGCGAAACGGTGGTGAAGAACCGGGGTCGCCGGAGCCGGAGCCGGGCTTCAGGCATGCGCTTCGAGCTCGCCGTCGACCTCGCCGGACGGTGTCTCCACCACGATGCGACCCGCGGGGATATCGAGCCTGAATACGCTCGGGCCCATGGCCTCTTCCACCGCGTAGATTGCGCGACAGATCTCGATGACCGTACCGGGATAGACGGCGCTGCGGGCGACGACGGTGGCCTGCTCGTTCCTGTCGAGGTTTTTCACCAGATTTTCGAGGATCACCGTGTAGCCGTCCAGCTTTTCGACGAGCCGCAGGCGGCGGTTCCGCAGGCTCGCCGACGGTCGGTCGGCCCGCTCGGCGAGTCGCCGATCGACACGCGCGATTGATGCCCGGAGGCTCTCGATCTTCCGTTTGGTATCAACAAGCCTGCGCGCGGTGATGAAGTCCGAGCCCACCGCGACGCGAGTGGCGACTTCCGCGCGGTTGCCGATCTCATCGGCATTCACCCCGTGGGCGCTGCGCACCTCCCCGCCGACGATCTTTCCGTGTTGGCCCATCACCAGGCGGTCGAGGCACATGATGCGGGCATTGTAGCAAAAGCTCTCGACGAATACACTCGACTTCGACTCCACGGTGCAGCTTTCCACGAACTTGGCGCGAACCTTCCCGCGGCAGCGCACGAGCGCCCGCTTCTTCCCGATGATACCTCCGGCCGCCGCGAGCTCTCCGCGGCAGAACACCTCGTGCGCATCCAGCGCCTCCTGTGCATGCAGGTCGCCGCCGACCCACAGGCGGTATCCGTCGGCGACCGTTCCGCTCAGGGCGAGGTTTCCGGGAAAGGATATGTCGCCGGTGGAGTTGTCCACATTGCAATTGAGGGCGAGGTTGCGCTCCACGAGGAGCTCACCCTTCGAGATGCGAAGGAGCCCGCTCTGAGCGGCGACGATACGATCTCCCTCCAGGCGTGTATTGGGCCCGGCGGAGAGCGACACCACCGGTGCGTCCTCGAAGGGCACCGCCTCACCACGCACGTTGGTCCCGGGCACACCGGGGCGCTCGCCCTCGAGCACCGCGAGAGTCTGCCCGGCAAACGCAACCGGCAACGATCGGCTATGGCGAAGGGCGGCCGCCGGATCGACGGACGCCTTCTCTATGAGCTCTCGAATCGCGGCGAAGGACGGGTGAAGCGTGAAATGGCTGCGAACACGCGCAACCGGCGGTGTGCCGCGGGCAATGACGACCTCCCCGGGCCGCTCGGCGCCGGGAACGTAGGAGTCGCATGCCTCGACCGCCGTGTCGACGAGCGGCCAGTCGATGCCGTGCGAGACGCCCTCTCGCAGGAGAAGCTGTTCGATGTAGCCGCGGGTTACCGGCCGCCCGCCGGGCGAGGCCGGCGTGAGAAGGGCGCGGGCGCTCATCACGTCCTCATCGATAGTGATCTCGACCCGGCCGTCTCCACGTACCGCGGGCCCCGTTTCCGATCGGGAGGTGTCCTCGTCGTCCGTGTGGGGCCTACCCATAATACTAAAATGATTTTAAGGCCAAATTTCTTTAATTTCAAGATATGACGGCGGCACACAGCCTATGCGAGCCCGGGGAGTTTCGGCTACACTGTCGACAGTCAGTACCGCATCTTCCGGAGACGAACGTGGGTATACTACAGATTCGCAATCTCTCCCTCACGCTCGGGGGCCACAGGATCCTGCGGGATCTCGACCTCGATCTGTGGGAAGGCCATATACACGCACTTGTCGGACCGAACGGCGCCGGCAAGTCCACCCTTGCAGCGGTCATCATGGGCCTCGAGGGCTTTCGCGAGCACAGCGGCGATATTCTTCTCCGCGGTGAATCGATCAGGGACCTCACCGTCGACGAGCGCGCCCGGCGCGGCATAACCCTCGCATGGCAGGAACCCGCACGGTTCGAGGGCCTTCCCGTGCACAAGTTCATCCTTGCCGGGGCGAAGGAGAAGACCGCCGCCGAGCTCACACGGGTGCTCGAGATGGTCGGCCTCGACCCCGAGCGCTACCGGCGCCGGGCGGTGGACACCAGCCTCTCCGGCGGTGAGCGCAAGCGCATCGAGCTCGCCTCTATCCTCGCGATGAGGCCGTCGGTCATGATGATGGACGAGCCGGACTCGGGTGTGGACATCGACGCCCTCACCTACATCTTCGGGGTGATTCGTGAAATGAAAGACGAGGGGATCACCGTGATCCTCATCACTCACTCCGGCGAGGTCGTGAAGCACGCCGACCACGGCTTCCTGCTCTGCGACGGGCATATCGTCGACAAGGGTGTGCCGGAGAAGATTTTCTCCTATTTCGAGGGGTCCTGCGCAAGCTGCGATCATCCGAACGATCCGCCGGAGGACGGCACGGAAGCAGGCTCCGCGCCCCGGCTCGAAAGGGACCGCCGGCAGGAGGCCCGCCGATGAGCACCGACGCAGTACTCAGGGAGCTCCTCGACGCGATCAAGATGCCCTTCTTCCCCCACGACGGGAAAACGGCGTTCGTGGGGATTAACGCCAATCAGGTACTTGCCTCGACCCTCGTCCCCGGACTCCTGATCGACTCCGAAGAGCTCGAGGACGGTATTCGGGCACGAATCCGCGTCGAGGCGGGCACCACGCTCGAGACGCCGGTGCATCTGTGCTTCGGCATGGTCGGCGAGTCGGGCGTGCAGCGCATCAACCTCGATATTGATATCGGCGAGGACGCCGCGGCCCAGTTCATGGCTCACTGCGTCTTCCCGAAGGCCGTCGACATTCAGCATATCATGGACGCGGATATCAACGTGGGCCCGCGTGCGGTCTACGTCTACTTCGAGCGTCACATCCACGGCAGGGACGGAGGCGTGACGGTCAAGCCCACTGCGCGCGTGCATGTAGCCGAGGACGCGCGGTTTTCCACCGAGTTCGAGCTGATCCGCGGCCGCGTCGGCGTGATCGACGTCGACTACGAGACCAGGGTGGAGGCCCGCGGCGTGATGGAGATGACAGCCCGAATCTCGGGCCGGGGCGACGACCGCATCACCATCCGGGAAACCGGTGATCTCCTCGGTGAGGAGGCTCGGGGGGTGCTCACCTCCCACATTGCCCTGCGCGACGACGCCTACGGGGAAGTCTACAACGACCTCAGAGCCCGCGCCCCCCACGCCCGGGGCCATGTTGATTGTACGGAGATCGTCCAGGACCGGGCCGTCGCCCGCGCCGTGCCGATCGTGCAGGTCGACCACCCGCAGGCTCACGTGACACATGAGGCGGCCATCGGATCGGTCGATTCCAGGCAACTGCAGACTCTGATGTCCCGCGGCCTCTCCGAGGAAGAGGCGACCGAGATGATTATCGAGGGGCTGCTGAGCTGAGCGCGCCGGCCCCGACCCTTGCCCCTCTCTCGATTCATCTATAGGTTGGAGAGACATTCCATGATGGGGGCGCGTTCGCCGTGTCCCCGCGGCCGTGCCGCCCCAAGGAGGCACCCATGCGCGGACTCGTTCTCAATTACGTAAACATGCCCAGATTCCTCAAAAAGCCCATGTGGCGCTTCTGGCACAACTGGATTCTCTCCCGGGACAAGGGCGATGTATCCCTGCGCTTCATGAACTACGGCTATGCACCGCTCGACGGCGACGGCTCGACGATAGAGCTTGCCGCCCACGACGAGTCGGAGCGCTTCGGCGCCCAGCTGTATCATTTCGCAGCCTCTCACACCGACATCGCCGGCAAAGACGTCCTCGAGGTCGGCTGCGGCCGCGGCGGTGGAGCCTCGTATCTGGCCCGCTATCACAACCCTCGCTCGTACGTGGGCCTGGATCTCTCGGAAAAGGGTATTCAGTTCTGCAATTCCCACTACAGCACGCCGAACCTGCGCTTCGTACGCGGCTCGGCGGAATCCCTTCCGTTCGACGATGAGCAGTTCGATGCCCTGGTAAATGTGGAGTCCTCTCGCGCCTACAACGACATAGAGGGCTTTTTCGGCGAGGCGTACCGGGTGCTCAGACCCGGTGGAGCTTTCCTTCTCACCGACATGCGACTGCGCGATGACCTCGAGGTCCTCGACCGACAGGTGCGAGCCGCCGGCTTCCGTGTCGATGCCTGCCACAACATCACCGACAACGTCGTCCGCTCTCTCGACATCGACGACGAGCGCCGCCGCCTCCTTATGCGCCGAAAAATCCCCAAACCCGTCATCAAGATGTTCGGCGAGTTTGCCGGGGTGCGCGGCTCGGGGCGCTACGCCTCCTTCGCGAGCGGCGCGATGCAGTATGTCAGCTACCTGCTGACCAAACCCGGGGCCGCATAGGCCGGCGCCTCCCGCGCCGAGGGCGGGGACGGTGCGCCTCCCGCGCCGAGGGCGGGGACGGAGGACGGCATGCTGCGCGCACTCGATATCCTCTTCGTCGTGTTCCACACCGCCCTCGTCGTGTTCAATCTCACCGGGTGGGCCGCACCGCGGCTGCGGCGGGCGAATCTCGTCACACTCGCACTTACCGGGCTCAGCTGGGGTGGGCTGGGCTTCTTCTACGGCTTCGGCTACTGCCCGTTTACCGACTGGCACTGGATGGTGCTTCGCAGACTCGGAGAGACGGACCTGCCGGCAAGCTACATTCAGTATCTGTTCATCAGATTGATGGGCCTGCGGATAGACGCGGCCGTGGTCGACACGGGCGTGCTCCTCACGTTCCTGGCAGCGCTTGCGGTCTCGCTGGTGCTCAACATCAGGGACATGCACACCCGCGGTGCCGGGTGACGTCAGTCCGGAAGATGGTCGACTGAGCCCCATTGACGATATCTTTAGCGGCATGAAGAGCACCTCGCCGAACAAACGGCACGGCAGGCGACGCGCACTCCCGCATGTTCTCGCCCTCGGTCTGGCTGTCGGTCTCGCCGCGGTGCCGCTCCTGCCGACTGCCGGCAGGGGCGACGCTTCCGCCGCCGAAACCCGCAGACCGCTAGAAGCCGACGGGAGCATCGACCCCGTCCGTACCCCGATTCGCGCCACCCCCCTCCCGGAGCCGACCGTCGAGGCCGGAGCGGCGGAGGTCGGCGCAATTGCGGCGGCCTACCCCGAGCGCATCGAAGAAACCTCATTCCGCGAGGGGGAGTGGGCCCTGCGCATCGACGGCCGCTGGTATTACTGGGAAGGGGGGCGACTGCTCACCGGCGACCTCCGTCCCCGCTCGCAGGAGTTCACCCCGCTGCGCTTCTACCGGTATTACACCGGTCCGCTGCAGATCCGAGAGATAGAGCCGGAGACCGCCGAACGCCTGAGGCGGATTCTCTCCGAGCGCGCGTCGAATCCACCGGTGCGCCACCCCGGGTTCCAGGACGCCCTCTACGGAATCTCGAGCCGCGCCGAGGCGGAGAGCACGATGGTGGAGCTGACACTGCTCGGCCATCGCACGCGGGTGCACCCCGTGGCGGTCGATGCTCTTCGCCGCGTGGAGACGGACGTGCGGCAGGCCGCCTCACGGGACCCTGAAGTGGCCGAGTTCGTCCGTGGGCTCGCCGCCGTCGAGGGGTTTCACTGGCGAAACATCGCCGGCACCCGCGCCCGCAGCTACCACAGCTACGGCGTTGCGGTCGACCTGATCCCCCGGTACTACGGCGGGGACTTCGGTTACTGGAGATGGGCCGCGGAAGCGGGGATAGAGGACTGGTGGGCGCTCGGTGAGAACGATCGGTTCATGATCCCGCAGCCGATCATCGATAGCTTCGAGGAGAACGGCTTCGTGTGGGGCGGCAAGTGGCTCTTCTTCGATCCGATCCACTTCGAATACCGCCCGGAGGTGTTTCTGCTCGAATGATACGATTGCGGCGAGCCGAACGCCCCCGGCCCCCGCGGTTCAATAGGCGCCGAACTTCGTCGTGTAGCCGCTGCGCACCTCGATGAGCTCGCCGCGCAACATACCGCTCTCCGCCTCGGCCGTGTCTTCCCACTCGTAGAGCACGACGTCACCCGGCACCTCTTCGGTGGTCCACCACCGGTACTCCACCGAGTCGCCGGTTTCCTCCTCGCTATACTCGTAGACGAGCAGATCGGTCTCGTAGGTCCCCGCCTCGACGGTAACGGTCACGCGCTCCCGGCGGTACTCGCTCATGTCCTCGTCGAAGAGGATCTCCTCATCGTCGTAGGTCGGCTCCTCCCACTCCTCGTCGCCGTCGGCGGCGTCGGCGGCTTCCGGGTCCTGCTCGAACTCCCGGTGGCGGATCTCACCGGTTTCCGGGTCTTCGAGATAGATCTCGAGTGCGGTGTACTCTTCGTCTACGAGCACTTCGTACTCGAACTCCTCGTCCTCCTCCTCCTGAGAATCGAAACGAAGATACCACCAGGAGGTACCGTCTTCATTTCGACGCAGCAGGGCCCGCTCGCCGATGAAGCTCGAGTCCTCTTCACCGTCGGTCGAGGTGATCTCCCAGGTGGCACCCTGACCTTCCTCGAAGTCGTCGAAACCCGCTCCATAGCCACCGAGAAAGAACACCTGCATGTAGGTCATCTGGAAGGCCGTCTGATCGGTCCACCGGCTCACACTCCGTTCGAGGGCCTGCTCCGTGGTGCCGGTAACGGCGGCCCCGAGCGCGTCGGAGACGACTCCGTCGACCGACGTACAGCCGGCCGCCAGTACAACCAGGGCAATGCCGAGGCCGACGCGAACAGTCGTTCGTTTCATATGTTCCCCCTTAAACACGAGTTAAGTATGTTCGTTCTGCCGCAGTGGTCAAGCCGCTTTCACTGTTTGACAGCTCGAAAAAACCGTGCGAAAATACTCATGCTTTCCCGAGCCGTACCGCCTACGGCCGCCGCTTCGTTGAACCGGCGCGCTACGGCAAAAGGCCGACAGGGTGAGCGGGGAAACCCGCCCGCCTCCCACCATTTGGAAAGGGGAAGGATACTCGTTTACCCTACCTTATGGAGGTATGCCGTATGTCCTACATGGGCAAAATGCTCCGTGTGGATCTGTCGACCGGCAAGATCCAGACCGAAGACACGCCGATGGATCTCGCAAAACTGTATCTCGGCGGTCGCGGCCTCGGGTCGCGGATTCTTATCAACGAGATCGATCCCAAGATCGATGCGCTCTCACCGGAAAACAAGCTGATCTACGCCACGGGTCCGCTTACAAACACCACCGCCCCCACCGGCGGCCGCTACATGGTCGTCACCAAGAGCCCCCTCACGGGCACGATCGCCTCGAGCAACTCAGGCGGCGTCTTCGGCGCCTATCTGAAAAAGGCCGGCTACGACATCATCATCTTCGAAGGCAAGTCGGAGAAACCGGTCTACCTCTCGGTATCCCCCGACGGGGTCGAGCTCAAGGACGCCTCCCACGTGTGGGGCAAGCGCGTGGAGCCGACGACCGATATCCTGCTCGCCGAATCCGGCCAGAAGCGGGCATCGGTCTCCTGTATCGGTGTCGCCGGCGAGCGGCAGAGCCTGTTCGCCGCGATCATGAACGAGAAGCACCGGGCGGCCGGCCGAAGCGGCGTCGGCGCGGTCATGGGAAGCAAGAACCTCAAGGCGGTCGTCACCTGGGGCAACGCCAACTCTCCCATCTCCGACGACGCGGCCTTCAAGAAGGCGGTCAAGACCAACCTGGCGATGCTCAAAGAGGGCGCTATCACCGGCCAGGGACTTCCCTCCCTCGGCACGAAGGTTCTCGACAACATCATCAACCAGAACGGCATGTACCCCACCCGCAACGCCCAGGACGTCATGTTCGAAGGCACCGAGAAGATGTCGGGTGAGGCACTCGTGGAGAAGGGCTACCTCAAGCGCAACACCGGCTGCTACATGTGCCCGATCCAGTGCGCCCGTGACGTGGAGCTTCCCAACGGCCGCCGCGGTGAAGGTCCGGAGTACGAAACCGGCTGGGCGTTCGGCCCGATGCTCGGTATCGACGACCTCAACGCCATCTGCGACGCAAACTTCACCTGTAACGATCTCGGCCTCGACACCATCTCCGCCGGCGTGACGCTCGCTTGCCTCATGGAGCTCTATGAGAAGGGCTATGTTCCGAAAGAGGACCTGGAGAACGGCCCCGAGCCCACCTTCGGCAACACCGAGGCGCTTGCCTACTGGCTGACTAAGATGGGTCTCGCGGAAGGCAAGATCGGCGCCAAGCTCGCGCAGGGCTCCTATCGCCTCGCGGAGTCCTACGGTCACCCCGAGCTCTCGATGACCATCAAGAAGCAGGAGCTTGCGGCCTACGACCCGCGCGGCGTACAGGGCCACGGCCTCGAGTACGCGGTCGGAAACCGCGGCGCCGACCACGTGCGTGCCTACCTCATCTCCCCGGAGATCCTCGGCGCGCCGGAAAAGCTCGACCCGCAGGAGATCGACAGCAAACCGCAGTGGGCCATCATCTTCCAGAATCTGACCGGTGTCATCGATTCGGCGGGGCTGTGCCTGTTCACGAGCTTCTCCCTCGGCGCACCCGAGTACAACGCCATGATCAACGCCGCCACGGGTTTCAACCTGTCGGTGGATGAGATGATGATGATCGGCAGCCGCATCTGGAACATGGAACGGCAGTTCAACCTCGACTCGGGCATCGATCCGAAGGAGGACACCCTCCCCAAGCGCTTCTTCGAGGAACCCGCGAAGGAAGGTCCCAACAAGGGCAAGGTGCATCGCCTGCCCGAGATGCTTCCGAAGTTCTACGAGCTTCGCGGCTGGACGACCGAGGGTCGCCCCACCCCCGAAACACTCAAAGAGCTCAACCTCGCGTAACGGGTTTCACACGGTTTTCCGCGGGTCCGGCTCCACGCCGGGCCCGCAATGCGGTACTTTTCAGCCTATGAAAGTCGAAGCAAAGCTCTTCGCAACCCTGAAGATGAAGCTCGGTATCGGGCGTGTTACCGTCGAGAGCGACGGTCCCCTGACCGTGCGCGAGCTCCTCGCCCGCATAAGCGAGGAGGTGGGCCACGACATCGTCCCGCATCTCATAGACGGCGATGAGACGATTCTGCCCGGCACCATGATCCTCGTCGGCGGCAGGAATATCCACCACCTCGACGGCCTCGACACGGTGATAGAAGACGCCGACGTCGCCATCTTCCCGCCGTCCGGCGGCGGGTGAGGCGGAGGCTCGAGGGGGCAGGCATGACGGATGTGTCGGGTGCCTCCGGTGTACCGGGCGCACGGGAGCAGTTCTCCCGCCATCTCGCCCTCACCGGCACCGAGGGGCTCGAGCGGCTGAGCGCGGCCACGGTTTCAGTCGTGGGAGCGGGCGGGCTCGGGTCGACCGTCCTCGAGATGCTCGCACGCAGCGGTGTGGGAACCATCCGCATCCACGACGACGGCGTCCTCGATCTTCCCGACCTCAACCGCCAGATCCTCTACACCCACGATGACCTCGGGCGCCCCAAGGCCGACGCGGCCGCCGCGCGGCTGTCGCGCATCAACCCGGCACTTCGGGTCGAGGCCCACGGGGCGCGCGTTGTCGCCGGCACCGACTTCTCGGGGGCCGACGTCGTCGTCGACTGCCTCGACAATTTCGAGACGCGCTTCGCCGTCGATGAGGCAACCTACGAGGCGGGCATACCCCTGGTTCACGGCGGGGTGTATCAGTACTTCGGCCAGGTGACCACCATTCATCGGGACTACACGCGGAGCCTGAGCGCCCTCTTCGGCCGCGGGGCCGTCGAGCAGGACGCGGAGGCGAACAAGCCGATGTTCCCACCGGCGGTCGCCGGCACCGCCACCGTGGAGGCCACCGAATGCATCAAGCTCCTGCTCGGGCGTCCGGTGGAGCAACTCCTCTACAACCGTTTTCTCTCGCTCGACTATCTCTCCTACGATTTCGACGAGATTCAGCTCTCGCCCTGAGCCCGGCCGCGCTCGAGGAGCCTCAGATGACTGTCGGCCGGCTCGATCATGACATCCGCCTCGCGTGCGGCTGTTGCCGTACCGTCGGCAAGGGAGCCGAAGAGCACAACGCGCACCACCGCTCGCATCGTTCGCGTCGTCCTGTGTGATATAGTCACCGGGTTTTTCGGCGGCGTACCCATTCGGGTATCCGGCCGGCACGTAGTATCTGTCGAGGACCGCTGCCGTCGAGCCGCGCTCAGTGGCCCCCGCCGTCGAGCATCGAGACCGCATGGGACATGATGGGGGCGATGACCGACGCCGCGAAGCCGGCGCCGCGCACCGAGCCCGGCACATTCACCACGATCGTCCGCCCGCGAACGCCGGCGTAGCCCCGCGAGAGCATGGCCGTCCTCGTTTCGGCGAGGGAAGCGGCGCGGATAGCCTCCGCGATCCCGGGAAGCTCGCGCTCGCAGTACTCGCGCGTCACATCGGGGGTGAGATCCCGCGGGCCGATCCCGGTGCCCCCGGTGGTCAGGATGAAGTCGGCGGCGACGTCGCCGCCGTCACCGAGGCGCTCGAGCGCCGCGCGGATCTCCCGCGCGTCGTCGGAGACGATGTCCCGCACGATTTCGGCGGCGCCGAGCCCGGCCTCCTCGAGCACGCGCTCGATCTCGGGCCCGGAGCGGTCCTCGTACTCGCCGCGGGAGGCGCGGTCGGAAATGGTGAGGATGGCGATGCGCACCGCTATCGGTCCCCGGCCGCGTCCTCGGCGGCGGGCTCCGCGTCCGCCGGCTCGCTCTTGCGCTTCTCCACGAGCCGGATGTCGCCGATCCGCATCCGCTTGTCGACCGCCTTGCACATATCGTAGACGGTGAGCGCGGCGACCGACACGGCGGTCAGGGCCTCCATCTCCACGCCGGTGCGGCCGGTGCAGGTGGCGGTGCCGCGGATGGCCACGCCGTCGTCCTCGAGGCTGCAGTCGACATCGGCATGATCGAGGCCGAGCGAGTGGCACAGCGGAATGAGGTCGGGGGTCCGCTTGGCGCCCATGATACCGGCAAGGCGCGAGACGGTGAGGACATCACCCTTCTCGATGAGCTTCCCGCGGATCATGCGCACGGTCTCGGCGCCGAGATAGATCTTTCCGGCCGCAATCGCGGTGCGCCGCACCGGCGGCTTGGCCGAGACATCCACCATGCGCGCGCTTCCGTCTTCGCCGAGATGGGAGAACTCCGCCACGTCAGCCTCCGATCGACATCATGCTGCGGTTCGTGCACACGCTGCCGGCGCGCGGCTTCAGGCGCGCAGCCTCCCGCAGCGACGCCGCGGGGTCGGCAAGATCAACGGGGACTTCGATGTTGGAGTGCAGGCAGGGCTTGAGCACGCCGTCGGCGGTCAGCCGCAGCCTGTTGCACGCCCCGCAGTTGGGCGGACGATCGAAGCTGTATTCGTCGTGCTTTCGCACATCGAGGCGGTAATGGGCGATGAGCTGCAGCGTCATGCTCTTGCTCTCCGCGAAGATCCGCATTGTCTCGATTTCCTCACGCGTCGTCTCCGGCGCCACCACCATGTTGAGCTTCATCGGAAAGAATCCGGCGGCCACCGCGGCGTCGATCCCCGCGAGCACGTCCTCGAGACGGCCGTGCCGGGCAATCCGCCGAAACTTCTCGGGATCGAGCGTATCGAGAGACACGTTGATGCTGTCGAGGCCGGCGTCACGGAGCGCCGACGCGTAGCGCGAGAGAAGCGCGCCGTTGGTGGTCATCGCGATCTGTTCGATGCCGGAGATCGCGGCAAGCTGTGAAACGAGGCGGGGCAGATGCTCGCGCACGAGCGGCTCACCGCCGGTAAGGCGGACCTTGCTGATGCCGAGCTCGGCGCCGGCGCGAACGACGCGCGCAATCGACTCGTAGGAGAGAATCTCCGCATGAGGTCTGAACACCACGCCTTCCTCCGGCATGCAGTACGTGCAGCGGAAGTTGCATCGGTCTGTGACCGATACTCGAAGGTATGTTATCTCACGTCCGAATTGGTCGAACATCAACTCGCGCTCCCTTCTCGAGCCTCGTGGTTCCGACATCGAGCATCAAAAGGGCATCGGCATCCGCGAGGGCGCTGATGTGAGAAGAACCGCCGTAGCGCACCGGTTCCACCACGCCGGCGTTCCACCGCACCGGAATGAACTCGGTACGCTCGGCATCCCTTTTGTCGACGGCGGCCGCAAGGGTTGCCGGCACCGGCTGAGGCCTGTGCTTCAGTCCCGCAA
The DNA here is from genome assembly GCA_964635245.1 of uncultured Spirochaetaceae bacterium. Lineage (GTDB taxonomy): Bacteria > Spirochaetota > Spirochaetia > DSM-27196 > PWMO01 > JAAAOH01. The sequence goes on along the minus strand of CAZWNS010000028.1, from coordinate 10,310 downwards.
GGCGGTACAGCAGCGCCGTCACGAACACCTCGAAGGTGACGAAGGCGGAGACCGGGTTCCCCGGCAGCCCGAAGACGTACTGCGTGCCCACGGTGGGCCGGGCGTCCACGGCGGGCCGGTCCGGGGCCGGATCCCCGCGCCGTCCAAACAGCGTCGGACGGCCCGGCTTCATTGCCACCCCGTGAAAGAGCACCTCCACGCCGGCACGCTCGAGCACGCCGCCCACGTAATCGAACTCGCCTTTGGATACACCCCCGGTGAGAATGATGATGTCCTCGGCGGCGAAGGCGCGGGCGAGCACCTCCTCGAGCGCCGCCTCGGTGTCCTCGGCGATACCGTAGTAGGTGGGCACGCAGCCGGCCGCGCGGGCATGGGCAACGAGCTGGTAGGCGTTGCTGTTGTAGATGCCCCCGGCGCCCGGCTCGGTACCCGGCTCGGCAAGCTCGCTGCCGGTTGCGATAATGCCGACGCGCGGCATGCGGACGACGTCGAGCCGAGCCGACCCGAGAGAGGCGGCAACGCCGATATCCTGTGGGGCAAGCACCCGCGGGCCGAGCACGGACTCGCCGGCCTTGAGATTCTCACCGCGCGTGATGACGTTGCGCGCAGGCTCCGCCTGCGTGGGGATCATACGGCCGTCGCGCTCCTCGGTATACTCCACACGGTGGACCTTGTCGGCCCCCGCCGGCAGCATGGCGCCGGTCATGATGCGCGAGCAGGTCCCCGGCACCACCTCGAGCCGGGGCACATCACCGGCGGCAATGGTTTCGAGGATGCGCAGCTCCGTCGACGTGTCGGCGGAGGAAACCGCAAAGCCGTCCATTGCGGCTTTCGTAAACGGAGGATCATCTGTAGTGCTCACGGCTGCGCCGCACAGGAAGCGTCCCTGCGCCGACGACAATTCCACGAGCTCGGTCTCGAGCCGATACTCCTGCGACTCGACGATCGAGAGGGCTTGGTGAAACGAAATCACTGATTGCCTTTTTCGGGCTGCAACCCGTTGATTTTCAAGCGAAGATTACTGTAACACTCAATCATGCGCTCGTCAATGAAAGGTTCGCCCATGGGCGCCCACATCACCGGCCTGTTTATTGCTCATCGCCGAAAGTCGCCGCGCGAATCGGTCCCGCAGCTTCGGTTGCTCCCCGGGCAGGGAATCGAGGGCGATGCCTACGCCGGTCCGGGAGACCGGCAGGTCGTGTTCTTCGAGGACGGCGCCCGCCGGGCCCTCGCGGCCGCCGAGCAGCAGGGGCTGTGCTACGCCCGGTTCCACGAGAATATCCGGGTGGAGGGACTCGAGCTCGGCGCGCTCGCGCCGGGCGATCGGCTCGCACTGGGCGGGGCCGCCGTGGAGATTACCTCGGTTTCAAAGCGCTGCTACGCAGAGTGCCGCCTGCCGCCCGAGGAGTGCCACATCCGCGGGCGGGTCGCGTTCGGCAGAGTCACACGGGGCGGGGTCGTCGCGGTGGGCGATGTTGTGGAGCCGGCGATATGACAAATCGGTCTTTTCGCCCATCCGCGAAATGGATATCTTACCAGGTGAACCCGGGGCGGCGCACGGGCGCCGGCTGCCACCGACACCGACAACACAAGGGGAGTACGACGGAATGAAACTGAGCGCTCGCAATCAGATCAAGGGTACGGTGAAAAGGATCACCGAAGGCGCGGTGAACAACGAGATCGTCCTCGAAATCGCCCCCGGTGTGGAGCTGACATCGGTCATCACCAAGCAGTCGACGCAGAGCCTCGGCCTCAAAGAGGGCGGCACCGCATATGCGGTCGTGAAGGCGTCCAACGTCATGCTGGGCATCGACGAATGACGAGCCCGAGGGACATCCGCGCCCGGCTCCAGCTTCGCGCGGGAGCCGATGCGGGGGCGCCAACCGCGCTCTGGGCCGGAGAGCTTCGGGCCCTTCTGCGGGGAGTGCAGGATCATTCTTCTCTACATGCCGCCGCCGACGAGCTGGGGATGCAGTACCGACAGGCATGGCGCGTGGTCAAGCGGGCCGAAGCTCTGTTCGCGACGGCGCTCACCGAGCGACGGGTCGGGGGACACGACGGAGGCGGGAGCTCTCTTACCGCCGATGGACTCGAGCTGCTGAGGCGGCTGAACCGCGTAATCGAGGATATGGGGAGGTCGACCGCCGACGCCTTCCGCGTTCCTCTCGACGCACGGCCCTATGAGGCTGCCGGGGACATCATCGTGCTTGCCTCGAGCACCGAGCCGGCGGAGACGGGGCTCCTCGATCGACTCGAGGAGGCATTCCGCGAGGACACCGGCATCATCGTCCGGCATATCGCCGCAGGGAGCGGACAGGCGCATGCGCTCGCCGAGCACGGGCGTGCGGATGTGGTACTCTCGCATGCCCCGGCGCTCGAGGCCGGGTTCATGGAGCGCGGCATCGGGTCCAGTCGCACGGCGGTCATGCGCAATCGGTACCTCATCCTCGGCCCCGCCACCGATCCCGCCGGGCTCGCACGGATGGAGGGTTCGGGTTCGCTCGCGGACATGTTCTCGCGCATCGCATCGACCCGCACGCCGTTCGTGAGCCGAAACGACAACTCGGGCACCAACCTCAAGGAGCGCGGGCTCTGGCAGGCAGCGGGTGTCGTGCCGGATCCCTCCTGGTATCATACGCCCCTCGAGGCCGGCGGGAGCGCCGCAGCCGTCCGCTGCGCCCTTCGCCTCGGCGCGTACACTCTCGTCGACAGTGCTACCGCATCGCGTCACACCGAGCTCAGGCGGTTCACCCCCTACGCGGTACCTGCGGAGGACAATGTGTTCAGTGTCCTCGTCGTCGACGCCGATCACGTGCCGGGGGCGAACACCGATGGGGCCACTCGGCTGGCATCGTGGCTCGGCACCGAGCGGGCACGTCACATCATCGCCTCCTTCGGCGCGCCAACTCCCCTTTTCGAGCCCGCGTAGTCTTTTGCTGCCTCCTGCGTGTTTCCGTCCGACTCTTGACGCCCTGAGCCGTAACCACTACATTACCGCTAACCTTTGTCGTTATGTCATATTTGACATAACGACACAAAACATGGAGGTGGTAATGAAACGTGTCTGCGCGACAGTTCTCGCGGCCCTGTTCACCGTAACCGCGGCGTTCGCCGCCGGTGAGACCGAGCAATCGATGAGTGCGGAGCCCGAACGGCTTCGGCTGGCGACAACGACAAGCACCGAGAACAGCGGCCTTCTCGACGAGCTGCTTCCCGCATTCGAGAACCGACACGAGGCACGGGTCGACGTGATCGCGGTCGGCACGGGGCAGGCGCTCGAGCTCGGGCGAAACGGTGACGTCGACGTGGTGATGGTACACGCGCCGGACCTCGAGCGCGAGTTTGTCCGTGAAGGCTACGGCGTCGAACGGGTCGACATCATGTACAACGACTTCGTCATTCTCGGACCCGAGAGTGATCCGGCCGGGATTGCCGACACGGACTCCGTTGTCGACGCCTTCACCCGCATTGCCGAGTCCGAGTCCGCCTTCATCTCCCGTGGCGACAATTCGGGGACACATGCGAAGGAGCGCGCCGTCTGGGCCGAAGCCGGGATCGAGCCCGAGGGTTCGTGGTACCGGGAGGCGGGCCAGGGCATGGGCGCCGTCATCACGGTCACCGATGATCAGCAGGCCTACACCCTCGCCGACCGCGGCACCTATCTCGCCTACCGCGGCGATATCGGCATCGAAGTCGTCGTGGAGGGCGATCCGCTCCTGTTCAATCCCTATGCAGTTATCGCGGTCGACCCCGAGATGCATGACCACGTCAAACGCGATCTCGCTCAGGAGTTTATCGATTTCCTGGTCTCAGACGAAGGTCAGGACATCATCGGCGGCTACCGTGTGGAGGGCGAGCAGCTCTTCGTGCCGGACGCATAATCTGATACAACACTGTCATGGGCGACGCGCTTCTCGAGGCGGGAACGTTGATCCTGTCGGGCGATCGCGAGCTGATCGCGATCGCCCTCAACTCGGTCCACTTCTCCGCCTTCTCTACGCTTATCACCTCGGCCCTCGCGATTCCCGCCGGCACCGTCATCGCTCTGCGGGACTTTCCCGGCCGTCAGTTCCTCGTGTCCACGCTCAACACCCTGATGGCCGTGCCGACGGTCGTGGTCGGGCTCTTCGTGTATTCCTTCCTCTCGCGATCAGGGCCACTCGGCCACTGGGGACTGCTCTTCACCCCGGCGGCCGTCATCGTCGGCCAGGCCGCCCTCGCCCTTCCCCTCGTGACGGCGCTGGTCTACGGCGGGTTGAGCCGTATCGATGCCGAGCTCAGTGAAACCCTCGTGACCTTCGGCGCGAGCCCCGTTCAGATACTCTTCAAGATTCTCTCTGAGGCGCGCATTGCGATCCTCTCGGCGGTACTCTCCGGTTTCGGGCGGGTCATCGGCGAGGTCGGCGTCTCAATGATGCTCGGCGGGAATATCCGCTGGTATACCCGCACGATGACCACTGCGCTGGCCCTCGAGACTCAGAAGGGGGCGTTCGCCCTCGCGCTGGCCCTGGGTATGATTCTCCTCATCATTGCGTTTGCCGTGAACGCCGCGCTCAACTGGATGGTCAACCGTGAGTACGCCTGAGAACCGGCCCGGCTACTCCGGGCCGGACTCTCCCGGCGGGGGTCGGGCACTCCTCGAGGTCGAGGGGCTGCGCTTTGCCTACGGTGCCGAACCGGTTCTCGCGGTGGACGAGTTCAGCATTCGCGCGGGCGATGTCGCCGTCCTCACCGGCCACAACGGGTCGGGGAAGACCACCCTGTTGAAGGTGCTCAACGGCCTGCTTCAACCCTCACCGGGCGTCGTGCGGCTGTTCGGCGAGTCGATTGCCACGGGAAGGGGACGGAGCCTGCTCCGCAGCCGGTCGGTGCTGGTGCACCAGAGGCCCTATCTCTTCCGTGAGAGCGTCGAGGCGAACATCCGCTACGTGGTGAAGCTCCGAGCGCCCGGCGCCCGCGACCTTGACGACCGACTCGCTGAGTCCCTTGCCGCGGTGCGCCTCGAGGGCTTTGCCCATCGCAGGGCCACCGGCCTCTCCGGCGGGGAGAAGCAGCGCGTCGCCATCGCCCGGGCCCTCGCGGTGCGACCTGAGCTCCTGCTCCTCGACGAGCCGACGAGCAACATCGATCCCGAGTCCATCCGGGCGATCGAGGAGGCCCTTCGCGAAGTGAATCGCCGCGGCACGACCATCGTCGTGACCACGCACAACCTGGCCACCGCCTACCGCCTGGCCACCACGGTGTATCCCATGGAAGCAGGCAGGATACGCGGTGATCGAAACGCGGTCTTCCGCGGCAGCGTCGAGCACACCGATGAGTATTTCACCTACTTCAGGGTTACAGGCACCTCAGGCGCCGCGTCGGCGGGCGCCGCGAGCGTGCAGGAGACGCCCCTCGTCATCCGGGCCCCGGCGCAGGACGGCGAGGCGGTCGCGGCGGTCATCCCCATGGACGACATCATCGTCTCGGCGGAGCCGCTTCGAAGCAGCGCCCAGAACCATTTCCACGGCCGCGTTTCGGCGGTCGAGCCCCACGAGGGCGCTCGCCGCATCGATGTCGACTGCGAGGGGGTGATCGTCTCCGCGCTTGTCACCCCCTACGCCGTCGAGCACCTCGGGCTCGGCCCCGGTGCAGACGTCCACCTCGCCTTCAAGGCGTCGGCGGTGCGGCTGTACTGAAGCGGCGCAGCCGCATGATGCCGTGTCCCTCGAAGGGGGCTGAGCGCCTGAAGTAGGGTTTGAGCGCCGGCGGAATGAAATGGAACGCTTCGGCTGTGACGGCCAGATCGCCCGGCTCGAGGTAGCGCCGGCCGAGGTGAAAGATGAAGTTCACCGTCTCCGAAACGATCCGGTCGGTGTGTCCCTCACTTTCGAACACGGTATTCCCGAGGTGCAGAGCGAGGCGGAAGGAGATCTCCGATTTGAAGCCGTGCTCCTCCACGTTTGCAATCGCCCGGTTGAGCACGAGCCGCATTATCGGGACGAGGGGAGTGCAGGCCGAACCGTCGTAGGGGAACAGCAGGATGCCCCCCGTCTTCTTCCAGATCCACACGCGGCCCTTGTACGGGGCCGCCGCTTTGGCCACTCGTCTGCGGAGGGCGGCAACGAGCTCTTCGGTATAGGACTCACTCGTGTGGTTCGCGTAGTGGGAGACGTCGTCGAGCTCGGCGAGAAGGAACCAGAAGGTGTACTCGTGTGACGGCTCAATGCCGTCCCAGTCGCTACCGGAGATGATGTAGCGGCCGGAGTCGGGTGCCGGTGCCTCGAAGTCCTCGGCGACCGCCGTGCCGCGTTCGAGCTCACGACGCTCGATGAACTTCGTGACCTCGTCCATTCTCCTGGTTGTAATGCCCCGCTCGAGAGCACCCGCGCCGATGTAGTCGGAGGCGCCGGCGAAGAACAGGCGCGAGGGGTCCGCCGGCTCGGCGCCCGTATACACAAGCCCGAACGGGCACCTCGCAACCCGATCGAGTTTCCGCGCGAAGGCGAACAGCTCTTCCGCGTCGAGGTGGCTCGCATCGACATAGACGAACTCATCGGGGCTGCAGGAGCGCATCGCCCGTTTGGGATCCGGGGGCTCGGAGATTTCGAGCTCGTACCGCCGGCTTCGCTTGAGCGGGGCGAACGCCGATGCGGCGCTCGCGCCGTTGGAGAAAAGGTGGATCTTCATCTACGCCTCGAACTCCAACGCGTATCGATAGTAACTCTCATTGCCGACCGTATCCTCGCGGAACCACTTCGCCACCACCGGGTCCACGCTGTCATAGACGAGATCGCTTATGGCGAGCTCGTCGGGCGCGGCAACCTGCGACTCGATGCGCTGGACCTTGTCGATGACGGGACTCTCGATCGCACCGATCTGTTCCCGGAACTCCACCTTCCCGCTGTGCACCGACAGGCGCACCGCGACGTGTTCATCGAGCGCGGTCCACAGGTGATTGTAGAGAAACAGCTCGTGGAGGATTTCCATCCCGCTATGAACCGCGGCAACGTTGATATCGCCCATGTAGAACGCGGCAAGCCCGCCGTCACCCTCCCACTGCCACAGGCGACCCTCCCGCTTCTCTACCACCCGCTGCATGAGCTTGCGCACATCGCGGTACAGCCGCGACACCGTTTCCAGCTCGTAGGTCCGGACGAGCTCGGAGTTCTTGACAATGTCCATCATGAGGAACGCCAGGGTGTAGGTTCGCCCGCCGAGCAGCACGCCCCAGTTCGGCGTACGACGTTGGCCCGCATTCTCGACAAACGCCCCCTGCTCCGCGTCGTAGCTGTAGCCGGCCTCCATGACCTCGAGAAGAATGTCCTTCATTCTCGGGATACGGTACTTGCGCCCGACAAAACCCGCTCGGTTTACCTCGATGAGCAAGCTGACGAAGGGAAGAAACTGCTCCTGCTCGATCATGTCCTCGACGATCTGCCGGGCCGCCTCCCGGTTGGGGATGGGCACGCTTGCGGGGAAGCCCGATCGAGCATGGACGTCGTAGTTGTCGATGAGCCGCCGTGCCACATGAGTCATGGTCTTCACGTCCATCGACTGCGTGAGACCACGAATCACGAGGTTCTTCAACCGTGTCTTCACCCGCATGCATCGCGATCATAGCACCAGCGGGAACGGGCGGCAAGCGGGGGCGGCGCGCTATCGTGCGGCCGGTTCGCTGCCGCCCGGTTCGGGCCGGCCGGCCAGGCTCACGTGCCAGCGGCTCTCTTTCCAGCCCGCGGGCGTGTTCTTCCAGACAATCGTCACAATGCAGGGGAAGAAGTGATCGACGCCCTGCACGTTCAGGCGCTGGGTGAACTTCACCACCGAGTAGCCGAGATCCCCGGAGACGAGGGCCCGGTAATCGGTGATCTCGGTATCGGTCTCGGCACCCAGATCGTCGAGCTTACCGAAGAGATCGTGAAACCATCTCTCCCACTCCTTCCGGGTGTCGATGACCACGCTCTCTCCCGAGGGACCGAGGTCCACGATGCCGAAGTCGTCATCGCAGAGCGCTGCGAGCTCATCGAAGTTGTGCTCGCCGACGTAGCGAAAGAGCCGGGTGGTGAGGTCGTAGAAGGGTTGGTCGGCAAACGTTCCGTTCATGGACATGGCGCACCTCGAGCGATCATGATTCGATGGTTCCCGCGGCAGACGTCGTTGGATGAGCTGCAAGCGCGGACCTCAGTTCCGTCATATTGTCGATGTACTGCAATCCGACGTCGGTCAGATCCTCGATGAGACGATCGGGCATCCGCCCCCCGAAATAGATGGGGATGTCGCTCCCGACGGCGCGCCGTGCACGAGTCAGCTCGTCCCACGCGGCAAGGTCGTAGCGAGGGCTCACTACCGAGAGGATCACCGCCGCTGCTCCGACGCGCGAGGCGGCATCAACGATCTCCTCGGCCGGCAGGCCACCGCCGAGTACGACCGGGTGCCATCCTGCCGCGTAACAATGGATGGCGGAAGCCACAAGGCCGATATCGGCGTGCCGGGAAACCGGGGCTGCGACAACCACCTTCGGACGCCCGATATCATCCTCCGACGGTGTATAGAGTGATGCAAGCGCCGATCTCATGCTCGTGCGCAGCATGCTCAGCTGCACCCGCTTGAAATCTCCGCTCGCAACCATATCCTCTGCCTGATGGAGCACGGGAAACACGAACTCATCCACTATATCGAGACGACCGAGGGCAAGCATGGCCTCTTCCAACGTGCGGTGCAGGGCGATATCGTCGAGCGCCTCCACCGCCTCGACCGCCTCAGCGATGTAGGAGGATGCCACATGGGACGGCGCCGCCGCATCTGCGGATGAGCCGTCGGTCGACGATGTGTCCGTTCGTGTGTGCCCGACGCGTGCGTAGAGCTCCCGAAGATTGCCGAGAGACAGCGGCGCGATCTCACCGATGCGATATCCCCTCTCAACGAGCGATGCGAGCAGGGACAGCTTCTCAATGAGCTCCTCTGAGTAACGACGCCTGCCGGACTCATCGCGCACGGGCTCGACGCCTTCGTAGCGTCGCTCCCAGGCCCGCAGCGTCGCAGCCGTGAGTCCCGTCCGTTTGGCTGCAACCTGTATCGGATAGTCCATATTTCTGCATCATGGAGTATAGGAAATCCGGCTCTTTGTTACAATACTGTAAAGGCCTGTACCTCAGAGCGCCATGATCGGATACTATTTGTACACTTTATGTACAATCTTACATGAACATTAAGTTGACAGTTTTGGTACGCATTGGTACCCTTTCATGGTGGCAGGAACGCCGCTGCGTGCTCTTGCCGCAGTCTACTCTCACGGAGGTGTAACGATGAATACGGAGATGTTCACCATTTCTATCGAGGCGTTCGAGGTGGTGAATCACGTCCTCACGCTCGGGTACGCGGCGATGGGCGCCTCGCTGTTGTACTTCGTGCTCACCAAGAACTCGAACATGCCGAAGTACCGTATGTCGTCGGTGTTGTCGGTCGTTGTCATGGTCTCCGCCTTGCTGCTTCTGTTCGCGCAGCAGAACAGTTGGAGCAATGCGTATACCTTCACCGGCTCGGCATACGCGCTGCGAGAGGGCGCGGAGCTCTTTACCAACGGCTATCGGTACCTCAACTGGCTCATCGATGTGCCGATGCTGCTCATACAGATACTGTTCGTTGCCGGTATAGCCGGCGTCGCGCGCAGGCGATACATGTTTCAATTCAGCACCGCCGGATCGCTCATGATCGTTACCGGCTATGTCGGTCAGTTCTACGAGCCGGGCCGTCTCAATGAGGGTCTGGGACCGTGGCTGATATGGGGAACCATTTCCACTGTCTTCTTCATCTGGGTACTCGTCCTCATAACCCGCGTCATTCGGGAAGGCCAGGCCAACATGCAGGGGTCGGGCGCACAGAAGCTGTTCGGGCGCATTCTCCCGCTGTTCTTCGTATCCTGGTTTCTGTACCCGGGCGCCTATCTCATGCCGTTGCTTCTGGAATGGGGTATCGCGGGCTACGGGTTCACCATCGTCGCACAACAGCTGACCTACACCGTCGCGGACATATCATCCAAGATCATCTACGGTGTCATGCTCAACGCAGTGTCCACTCAGCTGAGCCAGGAGCAGGGCTTCAAGGAAGACCAGGTGGTTACCTTCTCCTCCGCGGCCTAAACTGCACGTTTTTCGTCACGAGGCGGTCGCCTCTCCCTCCGGCGACCGCAACCGGCCCCTGCCTCACCGCGCGCGAGGCAACGCGGGGCCGGTTTTTTGTGGTGGAGTCCCCGGCGCACGTGATGTTCGGGACACCGCCCGGCAATGCCGTCTCGTTGACGAGACCGGTCCGCGATCGCTACCCTTTGG
>CAZWNS010000027.1:14752-33131 GCA_964635245.1 uncultured Spirochaetaceae bacterium | reverse complement strand
CTACGCGGTGGCCGATTTGGCCGCGGCGGGCCAACAGGCTGCTTGATACCTTGCGATTGTTGCGGGCGCCACCGCAGAGTGCTACGATCCGTTCATGACATCGCCTGCACGGGTATGGTTCCGGGTCGCGTTGGTTGCCTGTTTCGTGCTTATCACCTCGATATCACGTATCCATGCCGAAGTGCTGCGCCTGCCGCCGATTGCCCCGACGCAGCCCTTCGCCGCGGAGCCCTCCTTCCTCGCCGGCGGCGAAACCTGGGCCGACTACCGCTGGTACACCGACCGCGAGGACACACCGGAGTTCGGCACGGACTTCGAGCTGGGAGCCCGCGCCGAGCTCTACGCCGCCGCCCGATTCGCGGTGAGCGGGGTGATCCGCATGCTCTACCAGGCGCGGCATCTCGAGGAGTACACGAACCCCTTCGCCTTCTCGCCGCGGCACCTCGCCACGGATCTGCGGCTTCTTGCCTCATACCGCATTGACCCGGTCGTGGCCTACGGAGGCTGGCGACATGACTGCACGCACGAGGTAGACCGCGGCGGCGGGCGCACCCCCATTCACGACACCGTGACGGCCGGCGCGAGGTACAGCGCCCCGGCCCTCGGATGGCACCGTCCCGGCCTCTCGTCTCACCTTCATCTGCGCCTCGAGGGCGAGATCAACGTACCGTCGCTGTTTGTCGAGAGCGAGACCTTCGTCGATCAGGGACGCGTCAGCGGCGGGCTCCGCCTCGAGCCGGTTTCCCATGTCGAGTACGGCGCCCTGTTCATCGACGGTTACATATCATGTATCGTGAGGGAAACCGAGGGCACGAACGTTGAGGGAAGTGAGTCCCCGGCGGTCGACTGGGCGGCTGCGGTGGGCTACAGCTCGCCGGGCGTCGCAGGGTCACTATCGGTGTACTACCGCGTCGAGCGCCTCACCGACGCCTGGCTCGACCGCGAGGTGGAGCCCTATCTGCTGTCGTCCGTCGGCGTTCTGCTGCACGTGAGGTGAGGTCCGAACGCGGAGCGGCGCCGTGCGGCCGCGCGCACGCACCGGCCGCCGCGCGCACGCACCGGCGGCCGGCGTCCGAGCCGGTGGCTGCGCCGGCCGGGCGCCCCCTACTCCCCGAACTGGGCGAGCACGCGCTCGAGCGACGCCTTGAGCTTGGCGCGCATCTCGGTTGTGTAGGGATTGTAGCGCTGCAGATCGAGGAAGAGCTGTACGGGGTCGTTGCAGGTCTGCTCCACCACTTCGAGGATCTTCCGGTACCCCATGGTCCCGATCGCACTCGGCTTGACCGAGAGATCGTCGAGGACCCGGCCGATAAAGTGGGTGATGCCCTGGGTGTATGCGGCCTCGTGGTCGTGCTCATCGGGGCTCATGCGTACGGTCCGCAGTCCCAGGCGGTCGAACCAGTCCACCCAGTACCCCACCGTCTTCTCATCCACGCGCTCGGGCCAGAAGATCATCGGCAACCCCTCGAGTCCGTCCCCCGCGGAGTCCGGACCGAACATGGGGTGAGTCGCGAGAATACCGACTCCCTCGGGCAGATGGCGCCGCATCACATCGACGGGATAGACCTTTACCGAGCAGGTATCGGCAACCGTGGTGCCCGCTCCGATGTGCGGAGCAAGCTCTCGAACCACCGGCTCCATCGCGGATATCGCCACGCACAGAAAGATGGTGTCGCACTCGCCGAGCTCGGCCGGCGAGACGCGCTCCACGTTGTCGGGCGTGCCGCGATCAGGATTGCGGTTGTATGCCTTGACCGGGAAGTGTTCTGCAAGAACCTCGGCCCAGAACGAGCCGAAGCGTCCGAGACCGTATACGCCGACCTGCATGTGCGAGATAGTAGCGGTTTTCGCCCGGCCGCGCAACGCGCGCCGCGCCGCGTCGGCACCGGCACGTGCCACTTTCTAGGCGCCGCGAAAGCTGCTATGATTGTATGCAAATAGCCAAGGAGCCGACATGGATTTCGTAGAACGCATGCAAGCCAAAGCAAAGGAGCTATCCCGCAACCTCGTCCTCCCGGAGGGCCTCGAGCCGCGCACTCTCAAGGCGGCGGCAACGCTGCTCGCAGAGGGCATGGTGGGATCACTCACGCTCATCGGTGCACCGGACAAGGTACAGGCTGCGGCCAAACACGAAGACGCCGATATCTCCGCGGCGACACATGTGGATCCGGCGTCATCGGAGAAACTCGAGAGCTATGCAACCGAGTACTACGAGCTGCGCAAGCACAAGGGCATCGATATGGAAACGGCGAGAGCCGAGATCATCGATCCGCTGAAGTGGGGAGCAATGATGGTGCGCCTCGGCGACGCTGATGCCATGGTGGCCGGGGCGGAAAACTCGACCGCCGACGTGCTCCGCGCGTCGTTCACCATCATCAAGACATCTCCCGGCGTGAAATCTGCTTCCTCCTGCTTCGTCATGAAGACGCCGGATTCGAAGTGGGGTGTCGACGGCCATCTCATCTTCTCGGACTGTGCGACAATTCCCGATCCCACGGCGGAGCAACTCGCGGAGATCGCAATATCGGCGGCCGAGTCCTGCCGCATCTTTCTCGAAGCCGATCCCGTGGTCGCCCTGCTCTCCTTCTCGACCAGGGGATCGGCCGACCATGAGCTCGTCGAGAAGGTACGCGAAGCTCTCGCTCTGGTGCAGGAGAAGGCTCCCGATCTGGCGGTCGACGGCGAGCTTCAGCTCGACGCGGCGGTGGTCGAGAGTGTCGGCAGGAAGAAGGCGCCGGACTCCAGGGTTGCCGGTCGGGCCAACGTCCTCATCTTCCCGGATCTCAACGCCGGGAATATCGGATACAAGCTCGTACAACGCCTCGGCGGGGCCGAGGCCTACGGTCCCTTCCTGCAGGGATTCGCAAAGCCGGTGAGTGACCTCTCCCGCGGTGCGAGCGTAGAGGACATCGTGAATACCGCGGCCGCCACACTCTGTCAGGGATAGCATGGGGATAGCACGATGAGAACGGCAATTTGCGGATACGGTCGAATGGGGCATGAGGTGGAGCGTGTGCTCGAGCGCCGTGGCCACGACATCGTCGCCCGCATCGACCCGGGCTCGGAGGCGGCGGACCACGATCGGCCGACCGCCGACAACCTGACGAACGCCGATGTCGTCATCGAGTTCGCCGACGGCGACTCGGTTCTGCGAAACGCTCGGGCCTACGCCGAGGCGGCGGTCCCGGCGGTCGTCGGAACAACCGGCTGGGAGGGCGATTTCGCCGAGGTACGGAAGACCGTCACCAACGCGGGCATCGGCTACCTCATCGGCGCGAACTTCTCCATCGGCGCGAACCTCTTCATGAAGATCGTCACCGATGCGGCCCGCCTGGTGAACCGCATACCCGACTACGACCTGCTCATCCACGAGGCGCACCACAAACACAAGAAGGACAGCCCCTCGGGTACGGCGCTCACGCTTGCAACCAGGATCCTCGATCAGGTGGACCGCAAGGACACCCTGGTTACCGAGGTGCTGCACCGCGCCATACAAGAGAACGAGCTGCAGATATCGTCCGTGCGCGGAGGCAGCATTCCGGGCACACACCGTCTCACGCTTGATTCGGAGGCGGATACCATCGAAATCAGCCATGTCGCCCGCAATCGCGGCGGTTTCGCGCTCGGCGCGGTCATGGCGGCGGAATGGGTCCGGGAGCGCAGCGGTTTCCTGACCGTGGACGACTTTCTCGCCGACCTACTCTCATAAGCAAGGGGGATACGCATGTTTAAGGGCGTTTACACGGCACTGATTACGCCGTTCGCCGACGACGAATCGATCGATGAGGGAGCACTGCGCGAGCTCGTCGATTTCCAGATCGAGAACGGCATCTCCGGCCTCGTGCCGGTCGGGACGACCGGGGAGAGTCCGACCGTCGATCACGAGGAGAACCTCGAGGTCGTCCGGATCGTGGTCGAGCAGGCCGCCGGCCGCGTGCCGGTGATTGCCGGTACCGGATCGAACTCGACCCGCGAAGCGGTGGATATGACCGTCCGCGCGCGGGATCTCGGCGCGACCGCTACCCTTCAGGTCGCCCCGTACTACAACAAGCCCAACCAGGAGGGCTTCTACCGCCACTTCACCACCGTCGCCGACAAGGCCGAGCTGCCGGTTCTCGTCTACAATATTCCCGGCCGCACGGGGAAGAACATTGAGAACGACACGATGCTGCGCATGGCCGAGCACCCCGGGATCATCGGCGTCAAAGAGGCAAGCGGGAGCATGCCGCAGGTGATGGACCTCGCCGCCCGGAAGCCCGCGGATTTCGTCATCCTCGCCGGCGACGACAACCTTGCCCTGCCCATCATGGCCCTCGGCGGCGTCGGCATCGTTTCGGTCGCGAGCAACCGGTTCCCTGCCGAGGTGCAGGAGTTTGCCGCAAAGGCGATCTCCGGCGACCTCGCCGGCGCACGCGAAGACCACTACCGGATGCTGCCCTTCTTCAAGGCCCTCTTCGCCGATACCAACCCCATCCCGATCAAATACGCCATGGCTCGAGGCGGATACTGCAGGGAAGTCTACCGCCTGCCGCTCGTTCCACCTTCCGACGCCGTGAAGAACGTGGTCGAGGACGCCCTCAAGAGTCTCGGAGCCCTGTGAGCCGCTCGGCGACGAGGTTCGCCAGACTCACGATCCGCTCCACGGACAGCGTTTCACCGCGCACCGCCGGGTCTATCCCGGCGGCGGTGAGCAGCGCCGTCGCCTCCTCACGCACGAGCGCCCGCCGGCGCCCGCCGACCGCGATGCCGGCCCGGGTGAGGCTGTTTAGGACGGTTTTTCGGCGCGCGTGGAACACGGCCCGGGTCACCGCGGTGAGCACTGCCGCGTCCGCAATGTCGGGCGCGTCGGCCCGCGGCAGCAGCTCCACGAGCGCGGAGCCGACCTCGGGCCGGGGAAAGAACGACGAGGGCTGTACACGCATGCATTTCGTTACCGAGAGGCGGGATTGCACGAGCACCGTAAACGCTGAGTACGAGCGCCGTCCGGGACCCGAAACCAAGCGATCTGCAACTTCCTCCTGCACCATGAACAGAAACTGATCCGGAATGAACCCGCGCTCGATGAATGAAGCGATAATGACCGCCGCCGAGGAGTAAGGGAGGTTTCCGAGGATCGACCGCGGGGGCCACGCGTCCGCGGCGCTCCCGGGCCAGGTATCGAGTACGTCGCCCGCCACGATCTCGAGGTTCGCCCGCCCGCCGAACTCCTCCCTCAACAGAGAGACGAGGCCGTGGTCGATCTCGAAGACGGTGAGCTCGACCTCCCGGTCGAGCAGCAACTCGGTAAGCGAGCCCACCCCGGGGCCTATCTCCCACGCCCGCTCCCCGGCCCGCGCCGCCACACGGTCGACGATCGCCCTTCGCACGTTCCCGTCCACGAGGAAGTTCTGCCCCCAGCGTTTTTTCGGGGTGAGACCGCGCCCGGCAAGCGCCGCGCTCACGTCACGCACGGAATCGAGGTTCAAAGCGGCCCCCACACGGCATCCGGATCCTCCGCCGCGGCACCTCGGTGCCCGCCCCCGGGGCGTCGCGGGCCCGCCGGTGCCCCCTCGAGCCACCGGAGCGTTCCCCCGAGAGCTATCACCGCGGCACCTGCGATCGGCGCCCACTCCGCACTTCCGCGCAGAGCGGGCGCGAGCGAGAACATCTCGCCGGCCGAGAGCAGGACCGTTTCCAGCGCTTCGAGCACCGCCGATGCTGCGGAGAGCACCCACCCGCCGCCTGCCGCCACGGAGACGGCGGCCACGACGCTCAGCCACATGAAGAGAACCGCGACCGGCGCCATGACCAGTGTCGCAACGACCCCGACGGGCCGCGCCACGCCGAACACCCCAAGCAGAAGCGGCAGCGTCGCGAGTTGCGCGCCCACCGACGCCGCAACCGGTCGCCGCAGCACGGCCGGCATCACCGGCTGCAGCGCGAGGTCGAGCGTTCGCCCAAAGGTGAGAATCCCCGCGAGCGCGGCAAAGGAGAGCTGGAACGACAGCCCGTCCACGGAGGACGGCGCGGCGGCGGCGAGCGCAATGAAGCTCGCCGCGAGGATCCGTCGCGGATCGGGTCTGCGTCCGAGGGCAACGGATACCGTGGCAAGGGCAAACATCAGCGCCGCGCGCGCGAGCGATGCCCGAAAGCCCACCACGGCGAGGTAGAGGGCAACAAGGGCAAGCGCCGCATAGAGCGCCCGCCGGCGGCCGAGAAGCGGCGCAAGCAGCATGAGGGAGAGCGCAATGAGAATACCGAGGTGCATGCCGCTGAGAGCGAGAATGTGAGCGGTGCCGCTCCGGCGAAAGACGCCCTGTGCGTAGGCGGGTGCTCCGTCGCTCCTTCCGAGAAGCAGCGCCCGGGAGAGCCACGCCGCCGGACCGAGCTTCGACACGGCGCGGTCAACCTCCCGTCCCATCCGGCCGATGGTTGCCTCGACCACCCGGGACAGGGGGTCCCCGCGCTCGAGCTCTCCCGGCGACTCGGCGATGAGATAGGGACCGTGCTCACCGTCGATGAGGCGGCCGGCCACCCGGAGCCTGCCGCCGCGCTCCGGGCGCCGCTGCAGGCCATAGACGGGGACGTCGTAGCGGGCGCGGTAGCTCCCGGAGGCGGTCTCCACCTCCTCGAGTTCCACCCTCGCCGTCCAGCCGCTTCGAGCGGCATCAGGAAGGCCCCGGACCGTTCCCGCGGCGCCTCGCACGCGTGTCGCCGGCACGGGCAGATGCCGGCTCTGTTCATCCACCCATATCCCGATCCGGATACCGGCGCCGATCAGTAGTCCCGCGGCGAGGGCCGCCGAGAGCAGGCCGACGCGCACGGCGGCCCGCACGCCCGGAGAACCCGAGCGGAGAGAGAGAAGCACCACCGCAAGCGCCGCCGCGCACGCGGCGGCCGCGGTAACGGCGCCCGGCGCGGCATCGGTAAGGTAGAGGGACACCGCGGCGCCGCAGGCAGCGGCGCCGGGAAGATCGGTATCGATTGCGAGATCTCTGCCGCTCATCGGCGTCGAAACCGGCGGCGTTCCGTTTCAGGTACGAGATACGAGGGACGGGCGATGCTACTCCTGAATGGCAGCCATCGCCTCCTCGGCGGCAGTCTGTACCTGCGAGGGGTAGGCCTCGAGGATCGAAGCATAGAAGAGCGAATTATAGGCGACCGGATATCCCAGCCGCTCCAGGTTGCGAATCGTCGCCATTACGATACGCGTGTCGTAGGCACGGTCGTTCTCGGTGTAGCCGTTCAGCAGCTCGAGAAAGCTGCTCAGCCTCTCGGCGGCCTCCTCGGTTCCCATGCTGCCGAGCCCCGCCACGGCATCGAGCACGCGCGCACGGGTCACCTCCCCGCGGTCGAACGAGAGGAAGGTCTGATCGAAGTGACTGATCATGGCGTCGGTCGCTTCGGCATACTCGTTCTCCGTGATGACCTCGACGGCGAGAAACCGCACGTCCCGGAGGGTGTCTTCGGTGCTGCGGCTGCGCGTCTCGGTGGAAAGCGCATCGCGGACGGCGGCGGCCGCTATCGCAGACTTCTGCTCGCCGGAAAGCTCCTCCTCATCCACGAAGAACTCGAGCGCCTGGAGCTTCTCCTCCGGCGATCGGTTTCCGATGGACTGCGCGGCGAGCTGCACGACATCCCCCTCGAGGTCGTACATGGCCTCGCGTGCCGCGGTGGAGATATCCGACGAATACTGCGCGAGCACTGCCGCAAGCAGCGCCTCGAAAAAGGACTCGTCGGAGATTCGATCCATCGCACCGATCGCGGCACGCACGACCTGCGTGTCGGGTCGGTTGCCTCCGACCTGCAGCTTGTTCTGCACCGAGACCCAGTCCCGAAGCCATGTGATGGTATCGTCGTCGTCGGCACCCACCGCGCCGAGCGTCCTGAGGATGCTCACACGCATGTCGGGCTCGCGATACGCCTCGAAAACCCGCCTGAGGGCTTCCAGCGCCTCCACGGTTCCGGACTCTCGCACACCGACCGCGGTGATCTGCGCAATCTCGCGCATGGCGGCGCTGTTTTCGACCCGGCCGGCGTTGTTCTCGACGAACTCCGCCGCCTCGAGATACAGCGGTGCCATCTCCTCGGCATCCTCATCCTGAGCCCGGCGCAGGACCTGGAGCTTCGTATCGACGGAGCCGGACTCGAACGTATCGAGAAAGGTCTCCAGTGTCGAGGATTCCTGTGCGAAACCACCGACCGAAAACAGCACCAACAGGAGAACTACTGCGAAGCGTCTCATCGCCATTCTACCCCCTCGTTCACTACCCCATACTACCCGTTTCGGTCTGAGAATTCAACGAACTCCCGTTAACCCGCGGCGGTACGACTCAGCAACGAGCGACGCGTGTTTTCGGCGAAAATGCCGTAGACATATGTAAGGATTTTGTTCTTCATCTGCGGTCCGGGAGGAACCGCTTCTATGTGCAGAATGGAGATATTCTTGTTCTGCTTGTAGTTCACGCCCTTTATCACGCCGGACATCACCACCTGGTCCTCGTCGATCTCGGTCTGGATCTTCACCGGCAGCCCCGGCTTTGCCCGTCCACCGACGATGACCGCCGCCCCGTCCTCCGATATGTCGACCATCTTGCAGCGAAAACCGCCGGTCGACTCGTAGGCTTCGTCGGCCTGCTGTATGGACCGCAACGGGAAGATCTGCCCGGCGGTATCGATCTGGGCCCTCACCGAGCTCCGTTTCTGGGTGCGCACGAGCTGATCCGAATGCGTGATGTGGAGAATGGGATAATTGCGGTCCATGTAGTCGCCGATAACCCGCGACTCGAAGTAGTAGCCCGCGTCCTCGGGGCGCCAGAAGTAGACGCTGATCTTCTGGCCCTGCCAGCTGACCCCGAAGGGCAGGGGCTTGCCGCGGGGATATGCGACGGCGAGATACTTCCTCATATTCTCCACGACCTTCGAGGTATACACCCCGCCGCCGGGAAAGGTGATCTTGATTGGTTGCTGAGCGTCCATGCTGCGGCTCGACTGTATCCCGAGCCGGTACTTGGGAAGGTTGAACTCGACCCGCTTGCGAAAGTCGAAGAGCTTGTTCAAAAACTCGACGGAGGCCTCGTCTTCACTCTTGTCGTTGGCCCGGAAGTTGATAATGGTGCCCCGGATGCAACGATCGAGGGTCCGCTCGGACCAGAAGAGAGAGGTGGGGTTCTTCAGGCGATTCTCGACGGCAACGCGGCGCAGGAGGTTCAGCTCCCGAAAGCTGAACCCGTGCTCTTTGCCGCGGACGTAGAACTGTACCCAGGGAAACCCGAATCCGCCGTTGCGCTGTATATAGAACAGGAGCAGCCCTACCAGGACTGCAACGATGGCAAGCGCTATCCACATGCTGTTTCCAGGGCCTCCTCAGGCACGATCCCCCCGCTCTAAATGTCGGCGGTTTCTCCCTGGAACCTGAACGGCGGGCCGACATGCTTTCCCTTTTGCAGGCGTGAGAATATACTCCCACGTATGGATGCGAGTATATATAACGGCAGGCGCCTCTGTAAAGAGATGCTTCTGCTCTTCGCGGTCTTTTTCCTCCCCGGTATCCTCTTTCAGCAGGGAGGAATACGGCCCGACGCCTTCGACGCCGCCGCCTATCACCTGGCCGTCATTGTGACCGCCCTGCCCCAGGCCCTGCTCATTGTCTACGTCCTCCGCGTTCAGCCCGGGGAGGATCTGGCGAGATTCGGGTTCCGCACGGTCGATTTCCCGGACCTGCTTGCCGCGATTGTGACCACCATCGGCATGTTCATCCTGCTCGCGGCCGCCGCCGCAGTCCTCCTGCTGCTGCCCGACGCCATGCAGGGAGCGGTGAGGGCCGGATTCCGGTTCCGATTCACGAACGCCGCGCTACTCCCGCTCGCCCTCCTCTCCTCTCTTGCCATTGCCTACCGCGAAGAGGCCTTTTTCCGTGCATATGTGCTGACGCGTTTCGAGCAGCTCTCCGTCCATCCCGTGGCGAGCGTGCTCCTCGGAGCAGCGGCATTCTCCCTCGGTCACCTCTACCAGGGTTTCGGCGGCGCGCTCGTCGCCTTCATGCTCGGTATCTACCTCGGCTGGGTCTATCTCAAACGGCGAAGCGTTCACATCGTGGCTGTGGCTCATGCGCTGTACAACTTCGCGGTTCTCGCCGTGGGCCTCTTCGGATTCGAGCTCTCCTGAGTGCAGTTTTTCTTGAATTATCCCGGCTCCGATGTTACATATCATGTACAAACCGCTCTATATAGGAGTAAGCCGATGCGATTACGTGGCATTGCATATATGACGGTACTGGCCCTCCTCATCACCCCATCCCTGATCGCGCGAGGGAACGGCGAGCAGACCACCCGTCCCTCTTTGCCGGCGAGGGAGGGACAAACGGAGAGAGAGACCGAATCGGATCGCGAAACCGGTGCGGCTGAGCCGACCGCGGACGAGGTGCGGGATACCTCGGAGGCGGGCGCCCTCTCCGACGACGAGCTGGTCGCCGTCTTCTCCGAGCTCGGACTCCGGACGCCGGACGCCCCGGTCGACGCCGTCGACTTCGAGCTGCCGGTGCTTTCGTCGGACAGCCCGCGGAGCCTCTCATCCTTCGAAGGCACCGTCGTGCTGCTCAACTTCTGGGCCAGCTGGTGCCCTCCATGCATCGAAGAGATGCCCTCGATGCAGTCGCTGTACGAGCAACTCGACGGTTCGGGGTTCGAAATCGTGGCGGTGAATCTCCAGGAGGATCCCGCCACGGTCCGGTCCTTCATGGAGGAGAACGGCTATGATTTTCCCGTGCTCCTCGACGACACCGGTCGCGTCGCCCGAGAGTACGGCGTGCGTGGCATCCCGACCTCCTACGTGGTGCACAGCGACGGCAGGCTGCTCGCGATGCATGTCGGTCCACACGAGTGGGACGACGGCGGCTTCGTCGATGCCTTCGAGACAATAGCACGGTAACGCGGGAGATATCGCCATGGCCGGAGATCTCAACGTGTTTCTTGCAGTGGCGGCGGGCGTCCTCTCCTTTCTCTCGCCCTGTGTACTGCCGCTGATCCCATCGTACATCTCCTTCATCGGGGGCGTATCGCTGCAGGACCTCCAGGGCGAGGATCCGAGACGCGCTCCGGTGGTCGTCCGCACCCTTGCCTTCGTGCTCGGGTTCTCGATCGTCTTCATCGTGCTGGGGATCGTGTTCAGCGGCTCGGGATCCCTGCTCGGCGGCGCGACGCGGCTCATCAACTACATCGCCGGCGCCGTGGTGATCCTCCTCGGGCTCAACGTGATCTTTGATTTCTGGAAGGTGCTCAACTTCGAGCGGCGGATGCACGTGAGCTCCGCGCCCCGCGGTTACATCGGCTCGGCGCTGGTCGGCATGGCGTTCGGGGCCGGCTGGACGCCGTGTATCGGCCCCATTCTCGCCGGCATCCTCTTCATGGCCGGGCAAACGGGTCAGGTCGCCCGGGGCGCGCTGCTCCTCGGAGCCTTTTCCCTCGGGCTCGGCATACCCTTCCTGCTCGCAAGCGTATTCTTCCCGGCCTTCCTCAGGTGGCTGCAGCGGATCAAGCGCCACCTGAACACGATCAGGATCGCGAGCGGCGTCTTTCTCGTGGGGATCGGCGTGCTCATCGCCATGGGACGTCTGCAGACCCTCAACGGCACCCTCATCAGCGCGGGCACCTCTCTCGGACGCTGGGCCGACGCCGATCCGGGCTCTGCCCGCCTCGTGCTCGGGCTCAGCGCCCTCGCCCTGGCCCTCATCCCGCCCGTCTGGGGCCTGCTGCGCCGGATCGGGCGCCGCGCGGCCGGATCGCCGGCACTCATCGGACGCACCGGCGCGGTCTTTACCGGCCTCTTCGTGCTCATCGCCGCGCTGCAGCTCGCGGGCCTTCTCGACATGGCCGAGGCACTGGAGCAGTGGTTGACGTTTCAGGGAATCTGAGGCGGGGACGAGCTCCGCTCGTCACCCGCCGCGCACGTGGCCGTAGGCCTCTATGCGTCTGGCGCGGTCCTTGAGCAGAACGTCGGTGCGGCGGCGGCGGAGCCGGGAATAGACGGCGAGCACGCGCTCTTTCATGCGTGAGGCAACGAGATCCGGGTCTTTGTGCGCGCCGCCCTCGGGCTCGGGAATAACCTCATCCGCAATGCCGTAGGCCTTCAGGTCGTAGGCGGTCATCCTCATAAGCGACGCCGCCTGCTCCGCCTTTTTGCTGTCCCGCAGCAGAATTGAGGCGAACCCTTCCGGTGAGATGACCGAATAGACGGTGTTCTCGAGCATAATGAGGTAATCCCCCACGCCGATGCCGAGCGCGCCGCCGCTCCCCCCCTCACCGATGATCACGGCGATCACCGGCGTCTTGAGCACCGAAAACTCCTTGAGATTCCTGGCGATCGCCTCGCCGATGCCGCGCTCCTCCGCCGAAATGCCGGGATAGGCGCCCGGCGTATCGATGATCGACAGCACCGGTCGGCCGAACTTCTGCGCCTGCCCGGCAAGTCGAAGGGCTTTCCGATAGCCCTCGGGATGCGCCATCCCGTAGTTGCGGTGGAGATTCTCCTTCATGTTGCGGCCCTTCTGATGACCGATGAAGGTGAAGTGTGTTCCGCCTATTTCGGCAATCCCGCCGACCATGGCCGGATCATCGGCAAAGGATCGATCCCCGTGGAACTCGATGAAGCGATCGCTCATCATGTCGATGTAGTCGAGCGTGGTGGGGCGATCCTGGTGGCGGGCCAGCTGCACACGATCCCAGGCCCGCAGACCGCCGGAGGCGAGGGACTCCCCCTGCAGCTTCGAGGCAAGGCGCGAGAGATCCTCGCTGATGTCGGGGCGCTCCTCGTCGGCAAGGGCCTTCAGCTCGTCTATCTTTCGGCGGATCTCGTCGGCTTTCATTACCGCTTGTACCTCGAACTGTCGATGAGAAACACCAGCGTGCTCTTGAGCTCGTTGCGCGGAATCACCGCATCGACGAAGCCCTTTTGCTGCTGGAACTCCGAGCGCTGGAACCCGTCGGGAAGCTTCTGCTTGATGGTGCCCTCGATGACGCGCGGGCCGGCAAAGCCGATGAGCGCGCCGGGCTCCGCCAGAGTGATGTCGCCGAGCATGGCGAAGGAAGCCGTCACGCCGCCGGTGGTGGGATCGGTAAGCACCACGATGAACGGCTGACGTGCCTCATCGAGCAGCGTCGCCGCCTGGGAGGTCTTGGCCATCTGCATCAGGCTGAAGATCCCCTCGTGCATGCGCGCGCCGCCCGATGCGGCAAAGAGCACCAGCGGAAGCGCGCGCGCGGCGGCAAGCCTCATCGCCCGGGCGATCTTTTCGCCCACGACCGAGCCCATGCTTCCGCCGAGGAACTTGAAGTTCATGATCGCCATCATAACCTTGCGCCCGTCTATGCGCGCGATGCCCGTCTGGACGGCCTCGCGGGCGCCGGCCTTCTGCTGGGCGCTCTGCACTTTCTCTTCGTAGCCGGGAAACTCGATGGGATTCTCCGGGGTGAGCTCGGCGTAGATCTCGTCGAACACGCCGTCGTCGCACAGGATGCGGATCCGCTCGGTCGGCTCGATGCGAAAGTGGTATCCGCAGCGCGGGCACACATAGAGGTTACGGACCAGTTCTTCTTCCTCTATGTGCGAGCTGCATGACGGACAGGCATGCTTCTTCTTGACGTAGGTTCTGTCGTCAATGGCGAGGTCGTGCCGCTTTCTGACCGTCTTCGGTGGAAACACACGCTGAACGATCTCCCGGATGGTGATCGGCATCAGGCTACCTCCTCCATGATGGAGGCGAGAAGCGCCGTCCCGAATGCTCCGCCCCGAAAGGTCTTGTGCCCGATAATTCGCTTCTGTATGTCGAGATTCGTCGGCACACCTTCCAGGACGAACTCCGAGAGCGCGCGGTCCATGCGTCGTATCCCCTCATCTCGATTGTCGCCGTAACAGATGATCTTTGCAATGAGGGCGTCATAATTCGGCGGCACGAAGTAGCCGTTGTAGAGAAAACTGTCCACGCGCACGCCGTAGCCACCCGGCGGAAGGTAGTTCGTCACCCGTCCCGGCGCCCGTGCATTTATGCGCACCTCTATGGCATAGCCACGCAGGTTGATATCCTCCTGCCTGAGTCCGAGGTTCTCGCCCGCCGCCACGCGAATCTGATCGCGAACGATGTCCACACCGGTGACGAGCTCCGAGACGGGGTGCTCGACCTGTACCCGCGCGTTTACCTCCATGAAGAAGTACTCATCGCCCACCACGAGGAACTCGATGGTACCCGCTCCCACGTACCCGAGACTCTTGAACAGGCGAATGGCGTCGTTTCCCATCGAGGCCCGCATTGCGGGGGTCACCACCGGCGAGGGGCTTTCCTCCACCAGCTTCTGGTGCTTCTCCTGCACCGAGCAGTCCCGCTCTCCAAGGTGGATCACGTTGCCGTGACTGTCGGCGAGGATCTGAACCTCCACGTGACGAGGATCTTCGAGGTATTTCTCGAGGTAAACGGTGCCGTCGGAGAAGGCGCTTTCCGCCTCCGAAGCGGCCATCTGCAGCGTCCGCTCGAACTCACCGGCTTCCCGCACGATGCGCATACCCTTCCCGCCACCGCCCGCGGCGGCCTTGATGATGACCGGGAACCCCATTTCTTTCGCCGACTCGAGCGCGGCTTTCGCGTCCTCCACGCTTCCGGTGCTTCCCGGGATGACCGGGACACCGTTCTCCCTGGCCGTCTTCTTGGCCTGTACCTTGTCGCCGAGGAGACTGATGGTCTGCGGCTTCGGCCCGATGAAGACGATCCCGGCGTCGATTACCTCCTGCGCAAAGGCCGCGCTCTCGGAGAGAAAGCCCACGCCGGGATGAATCGCATCGCAGCGGGCGAGCACGGCGGCTGAGATGAGACTCTGCTTGTTGAGGTAACTCTCCCGCGCCGGCGCGGGCCCCACCCGGATCGCGCCGTCGGCCATGCGGACCGCCAGCGAGTCCTCATCGGCTGAGGAATAGGCAACCACCGACCGGATACCCATTTCGCGGCAGGCGCGCACGATGCGGACCGCAATCTCGCCACGGTTGGCAATGAGGATGGAATTGATCATAGGCGTTTGACTTCGAAAATGGGCGTCCCGTACTCAACCATTTCGCCGTTCTGGACGAGAATACGCACGATTTCGAGGTCGAACTCGGCCTCCAGCTCGTTCATGACCTTCATCGCCTCGAGCACGCACAGCACATCACCGGTCTTGACCCGGGTGCCGTCTTCCACGAAGGGAGGAGCATCGGGCGCCGGCGACCGGTAGAACGTTGCCACGATAGGAGCCGTGATGTACTCGAGGTCCTCCGCACCGGCCACGCCGCTTTCCACCTCGTGACCACCCGCAGGCGACGCCTGCGCCGATGTCGAGTCCTGAACACGGGACGCCTGTGTCGGCGGCTGCTGAGGGGCCGCCGGCGCAACCACCTGAGGCTCACAGCCGCGTTTGAGCACGACGGAGCTGTCCTCGGTCTTGATGCGAAGCTCGGTCAGCGTGCTGTCTTCGAACTTATCAACCAGCTCAAACAGATCCTTCAGTTCCATAGCGAACCTCCGGTGAAACACCGCCCGGTACAGTTAAGTAAGCCAGACACTATCACGCGCCGTTTTACGG
Source organism: uncultured Spirochaetaceae bacterium (assembly GCA_964635245.1). Classification (GTDB taxonomy): domain Bacteria; phylum Spirochaetota; class Spirochaetia; order DSM-27196; family PWMO01; genus JAAAOH01. Next base: position 17,550 of record CAZWNS010000027.1, on the reverse strand, counting down.
TGTCAACGCGGATTCGGTCGTTGACCGAGAGCTTCGTATGCGTTAGGCTGGGCACCCTATACACACGCTCGCGCGCGAGGAGCACCGACATGAGCGATATCACCGAATTGCTGCCCCACAGACCGCCCTTCCTCTACGTAGACCGCATCGAATCGGCCGAGGAGGAGCATATCGTCGGCTACAAGACATTCTCCGGGGACGAGTACTTCTTCCGGGGCCACTTTCCCGAGTATCCGGTAGTCCCGGGCGTCATCCTCGTGGAGAGCATGGCCCAGTGCGGCGGAGCCGGCGTGCGGGAGCTCGGAAAGCTCGGCGAAGCGCTGTTCTTTCTGGCCACGGTCGAAAAGGCCAAGTTTCGCCGTCAGGTGCGACCCGACGAGACCATACGCATGGAAATCGAAAACATGAAGGTGAGCACCCGCATGCTCAAACAGCGCGGCACGGCATACGTCGGGGACGAGGTTGCCGCGGAGGCCGAATGGCTCTGTCTGGTGGGGAATGCACCGGTGTGAGGAGGACGTAACACAGCATGGCACGGAATCAGGAAACGGTACCCAAGAGAACCAGGGAGCGGGTGGAAACCTTCGGCGACACCGCGGTGTACTACGTCAAGGACGAGAGCGGAGAGTTTCAGCCGACCACCTACCGGGAGTTCTGGGACGCGGTGCAGCGTCTCGGCAGTGGCTTTCTCGAGCTCGGCATCGAGCGCGGAGAGCATGTCGGCATCATAAGCGACAATCGCAGCGAGTGGCTCGTTACCGACCTTGCCCTGCTGGCTATCGGCGCGGTCGACGTTCCGCGCGGCTCCGACGCGATGGCCGGGGAGATATCCTACATCCTGAACCATGCGGACTGCCGCACCACGATTGCCGAAAACGACGCGCAGGTGCGAAAGATCCTCGAGCGCCGCGAGGAGATGCCGAAGCTCGAACGCGTCATCATGTACGACTACGATGAGGAGGCCGCGGCATCCCTCTCGGAGGCCGGCATCGAGGCGATCGACTTCGCGGACCTTCGCCGGCGCGGTGCGACGGCGTTCGAGGCCGACCCGTCACACTTCGAGACGGCGATGGCCGAGGGAAAGACCGACGATATCGCCACCATTATCTACACGTCCGGAACGACCGGGGAGCCCAAGGGCGCCATGCTCACCCACCGTGCATTCCTCTTCCAGATGGATCGGGTGAAGGATCGGCTCTATCTCGACGAGAACGACATCTTCCTGAGCGTTTTGCCGATCTGGCATTCCTTCGAGCGGGCGGTCGAGTACATCGTCATAGGGTACGCCGCCGCAATCGCCTACTCCAAGCCGATCGGAAAGATCATGCTCGACGACATGGCCCGCATCCGACCGACCTGGATGACCTCCGTCCCCCGGATCTGGGAGGGCATACAGGGCGCGGTATACCGCAACGTGAAGAAGCAGAGTCCGCTCAAACAGTCGCTCTTTCATTTCTTCGTCGGCGTGGGGCAGACCTTCGCTCTGATGCAGAACATGTTCCGCGGGCTCCTGCCGCAGTTTCAGCGCAGGTCCGTCTGGGTCGATCGCATCGTCAGCTTCCTGCCGTTGGTGCTCCTCTTCCCGCTGAAGAAACTCGGTGATGTGCTGGTGTTCAAATCGCTGAAGGAGAAGCTCGGCGGACGCTTCGTCGCCGGCGTCTGCGGCGGCGGCGCGCTTCCGCCTCACGTGGACAACTTTTTCCAGGCGGCGGGCATCAAGTTGCTCGAGGGCTACGGGCTCACCGAAACCGCCCCCGTGCTCGCGGTCAGAAAGCAGGACGCGCCGATTCCGGGCACCGTCGGCAGGCTTCTCGACGACATCGAGTACAGAGTCATTGCCGAGGACGGCCGTGAGGTCGGGCCGGGCGGGCGTGGCACCCTCTTCGTGCGAAGTGAGCAGATCATGGAGGGCTACTACAAGAAGCCCGAAGAGACCGCCAAGGTCCTCAGCGAGGACGGATGGCTCGATACCGGCGACGTCGCCATGTTCACGCACCGGGGCGCCTGCCGGATTCTCGGCCGTACCAAGGATACCATCGTCCTGCGAGGCGGCGAAAACGTAGAGCCCACGCCGATCGAGGACAAGCTCATGCAGTCGGAATACATCGATCAGGCGATGGTCGTCGGCCAGGATCAGAAGTTCCTCGCCGCACTTATCGTTCCGAATGCCGAAAAGATGGACGAGTTCGCCCGGGTGAACAGAGTCGACTACATCGAGTCCGAGGAGCTCATCGAGCATCCGGAGTTCCAGGAGGTGATTCGCATGGAAATCGACTCCCTCATAAACGCGAAGGCCGGCTTCAAGCTCTTCGAGCACGTGTACCGGTTCAAGCTCCTGTCGAAGCCCTTCGAGGTCGGCGATGAGATGACCAGCACTATGAAGATCAAGCGTCCCGTGGTATACAAGAAGTACCACCGGGAAATAGAGGACCTGTTCAAGACCTGATGAATGATTATACCCGGCGCCTGGCGGAGCTCCTACGGAGCCGCCCGCCGGTCGTGGTGCAGAATAGACTGATGTCGGCCGCCGACCGCGACCTTGCGCTCTCCATGCTCTACATGAGCGGTGCTGATCGGGGCCGTATCCTCGAAAAGGTCTCCCCGGCCAAGCAACGCAGGATCGTCGAGGAGCTCGAGCTCCACGAGCACCTGCGGATCACCTCGGCGCAATATGAGGCCGCGATAACCAGCGTCATCGACGCCCTCGTTTCGGATTCCGTACAGTCGAAACTGAAGAGTTACATCCGCCCGCGGCGCGCGACTCCCCGGCGGGTGTAGCGCGGCCGGCGGGTGTAGCG
>CAZWNS010000027.1:0-14652 GCA_964635245.1 uncultured Spirochaetaceae bacterium | reverse complement strand
CCGGCGGGTGTAGCGCGGCCGGCGGGTGTAGCGGCGCCCGGGCTCGGCCCGCCCCGGTGGTTATCCGTCCGCCTGGCGGATAAAGGCGTCGCGATAGCCCATCGCGCGCACGAAGTACAGCACGCTGCCCCGCTCGTCTTCGTTCAGCGGTCCCACGAGAACACGGTAGAGGGTCCGCTCATCCCCGCCGTCGGCAAGGACGCCGGTCGGATACTCCGGCTGCAGCCGCTCTACCGCCTGCCGGGCACTTCCGGCACTGGAATAGGCCCCCACCTGGAGGTAGTAGCGGCTCCGGTCGAGACTGCGGACGAGCGGCAAATCTTCGGAGGGCGCCGCCTCCGCGGGCTCTTCCCGCTGCCCCGGCTCCTCCGGCTCATCGGCCTCCTCCGTCTCGGCCACGCGCTCGGCCGGCTTCTCCGGCGGTCGTTCCTCCGCGGGCTCGAGTGTCAACACGGCATCCTCCGGCACCTCGGCGCGCCGCTCGTCTTCCGGCCGGATGGCCGGCGGGAGAGAGTCCTCGGCGGTCGTGTCGCGTCCCGCCGTGGGGTCCCCGGCGCCCGGAAGGTCGGGGCTGAGATCCTCCAGGGGCGGCGCGAGCCGACCGAGATACTCGGCGGCAGGCCGATCGTCCGCCGGCGCGGGCGGCGGATCCGGCACGCGAGCGACCCGATCACCGAAATCGAGTTCCTCGTCCGCGCGTAACGGCGGCGCGAGGAACGTCGCCACGCCCTCCTCGCGCGGCGGCGGGAACCGGTCTCTGCCGCCGAAGCGGTCTCGGACGACGCGCAGGGCCTCCTCGACCTCATTCTGCTCGGAGGGAGCTCCGGTTGAGGGTGCCGGTTCAGGTACCGGCTCAGTGCGGGCGGGCGCCTCAGCGCGACCGATATCCGGGGCGCGTCGCGGATCGGCAAGACGCGTAGCGGTGGTTCCGACGCCGCCGCCGATTCCGCTCCGGGGCCCGGCGTCCGGCTCGGCACGCCGCTCGACGGTGCCGTCGGCGCCGACATCCGGGTCGGGCTCGGGTTCGGGCTCGCGCGTGTCTTCGCCCTCATCGTCTTCGGCCTCGGCCACCGGAGCGGGATACAGCTCCTCCTCGCCGAGGGTGGCGGCAGGATTCACGTCGGGATCCCGGGAGAGGGCCCGCTCGGAACCGGGTTGAATGACGCCGCCGGCTGCAGCCGCCGGCCGTGCCCTGACCCGCGCGGGCTCGCCGCGTTCCACGCCGAGCTCGCGCGCGGCAGCGTGGGACAGCACGAGAAAGATACCCGGCTGATCGGCGCGCTTTGCCACGATCACGTCGACGGTCTCGCCCGTCTCGAGGTTCGTCACCTCTACCACCTGATTCTGCGGGAAGCTGTTGGAGGCAGCGTAGAATCCCTCGTCGGGAAACTCTCCGAACCCGCCGACGACCGCATTGCCCTCCCACGTGGACTGGGCGTACACGGAACCTGCGGCGCCGAGCAGGAGAATGAGCAGAATTCGGATATGTGGTCTCATAACGAGGACTCCTCACTGAATTTTCGGTAGAAACGGTGACGTTCTGAAACCGCTGCTACCACTCCGAAAGCAGCTCCATGGCCACGCGCCGCCCGAGCTCCGCCGAGCGACTACCGCGCTCGGAGTCCGGCGCATCGAAATCGAACGGAGCCGAGCGCGTACCGGCGGCGATGCGCTCACCGCTGTCGACCGCCCACAGCTCGTAGTCTACCTGCTCGGGCCGCAGCGAGGACTCGTCTTTCCCGTCGAGCACGAGGGCGAGCTGCACCACGTATGAGGCGCCGCCCTCCCGGGCGGCCGAGCGGACGTCGTAACGTCGCTGTATGTCGGATCCCTCGAAGTGCTCGTAGTCACCGAGGTTGAACACGATATGCCCCGCCTCGAAAAAGGCTCCCATCATCCCGTCTTCGACGGCGGTCAGCTCATAGCGCGAAGCGGCACGATAGTCTTCGTCGGTAAAGCCGCTTTCGTCGCGGACCGAAACCATCACCGTCTCGGCACACCCCAGGGTGGCCACCGCGAGGAGCAGTCCCAGAGCATATGTCAGTCGCAGTCTCACACATCTGCCTCCGTCCGTATCTAGTGTCTTCCAAATCTTCGGCCACGACAAGGCGTCGGTTGAGATGCACGCGTCATTCATCGTAGAATGCCGCAGCGCAGACGCGATATCGACGCAGATGAAGTACTACGTAGTCCAGGTCGAGACACGGAACGAGCACAAGTTCGTGCGAATAGCCACGCAACGGGTGAGCGAGGACATTCGACGCGTGGTCTGGCCCAGGCGACGGCTGAACATCCGCCGCGGCGGCAGGACCCGGGAAGAGCTCGCGGCAATATTCCCCGGATACGTGTTCATCGAAACGGAGGATCTCACCGCTCAGGACTACTGGGCCATTCGCCGGGTTCCGGGATTCTTCCGGTTTCTCAAGAGCAATCACAACGTACAGCCCCTCGGCGAGCAGGATCAACGCCTGCTCGTCCACTTCCTGTCGTTCGGCGAGGTGGTCGACAAATCGAAGGTTGTCTTCAGCGAGAATCACCGCATAGAAGTTGTCGAGGGCCCTCTCAAAGGGCTTGAAGGTCGGATCGTAAAGGTCGACAAACGAAAAGGGAGGGCAAAAGTGAAACTCGATATGTATGATGAGTCCTTCCTCGTGGACTTCGGCTTCGAATCCCTGCAACGACTGCCCGGGCAGAACGCGGACGCACAAAAGGCATGACAGCTACGCGCAGAAACCGCATCTACATCATCGGCGCCGGACTCGCGGGAATATCCATCGCCCGCGACATCCGGGAGAAGAGATTCCCCGCCGAAATCGTGGCGTTCCTCGACGACGACCGCGAGAAGATCGGCACTCGCATCGACAATGTGCCGGTGCTCGGGCCCATCGAAGCGGCGGCCAGCCTCGTGGAGAAACGCCCGGCTGATGAGGCCCTCATCGCCATCCCAAGCGCTTCGCACGAGAAGCTGCGGTCAATCTACGCTATCCTCGAACGCGCGGGCTTCTCCCGCATCCGCATCCTCCCCGGCATCTCCCAGATGATGGAGGGAGACGCCCACTTCATCCAGACGCGGGAAGTCGACCCGCAGGACCTCCTCGGGCGTACGCCGGCGAAGATCGGGCTCAAGGAAAGCCTCTCATACCTGCGAGGCAAACGCGTGTTGATTACCGGCGCCGGCGGCAGTATCGGCAGCGAGCTCTCGCGGCAGCTCCTCTCCGGCGGCGCCGAGAGACTCTACCTGTTCGGACACGGCGAGAACAGCATCTACGAGATCGATCGTGAGCTCCGCCTTCTGCAGGAAGAGGGCGTGGGCGAGCGCGCCACCATCGTCCCGGTCATCGGCGAGATACAGGACGAGGACTTCGTGCGCTTCATTCTCGACCGGCTCAAGGCCGACGTCATCTTCCACACCGCCGCATACAAGCACGTGCCGATGGTGGAGGCGAACCCCGTGGTCGCGGTCAAGAACAACGTGTTCGGCACGCACAATCTGCTCGAAGGCGCGAAGGCGGCCGGGACCGAGCGCTTCGTGCTCATCTCCACCGACAAGGTCGTCGAGCCGGTGAGTGTCTACGGCGTGTCCAAGCGCATCGCGGAGGAGCTCGTGCTCTCCCAGCCCGACGGCAGGCAACAGTACATGGTCGTGCGCTTTGGGAACGTCCTCGGCTCCCGGGGCAGCATACTGCCCCTGTTTCGGAAGCAGATAGCAAAGGGCGGACCGATCACCATTACGAGCCCCGGGGCGAAACGGTTCTTCATGACCATCACCGAGGCGGCCTCGCTCGTGCTCAAGGCCGGGGGCGTCGGCAGCGGCGGTAACCTCTACCTCCTCGACATGGGAGAGCCCATTGCGATCAAGGAGCTCGCCGAGCAGCTGGTGCGTTTCTACGGCTACGAGCCGGGAAGCGACATCCCCTTCAGCTATATCGGTATGCGCGCGGGAGAAAAGGAGGAGGAGGCGCTCTATGCCCCGGATGAGCATCCCGTGGACACCGAGTTTCCCCGGATCAAGCAGATCATCCGCGCACAGCGCAACGGACACGGACTCTCCGCGCTGCTCGAAAGACTTGCGCCGGTGTGCTTCCTCGACCCCGCCGCCCCGGACCGCTACCGTGATCGTCGAGAGCTTCGCCGCATTCTCTCGGAGTACGTCCCGTCGCTGAAGATACCCGAGCATGAGCCCCAGTACTGACTTCATTCCATTCTCCAGGCCCGATATCGGCCCCGCCGAGGAGGCAGCGACCCTGCGGGTGCTGCGAAGCGGCTGGCTTACCACCGCCGGTGAGACGCGCGCGTTCGAGACCGAGTTCGGCGCGGCCGTGGGCAAGGCGCATGCGCTCGCCGTCAGCTCGGCGACCGCCGGACTGCACCTCGCTCTCGAGGCCGTCGGCGTCGGCCCGGGTGACCTCGTTGCCATGAGCCCCTACACCTTTGCCGCGACCGCGGAGGTCGTTCGCTATCTCGGCGCCCACCCGCTGTTCGTCGACATCGAGGAGGGGGGATTCAACATCGATCCGGACCGCCTCGAGGCGGCGATCGCCGCGGCGGAGGCCCCGGTCCGCGCGGTCGTGCCGGTACATGTAGCCGGCCTGCCCTGCGACATGGCGCGTATCGGGCGGATAGCCGAGCACGCCGGCGCGGCGGTGGTATCGGACGCGGCCCACGCCCTGCTCACCGCCGACGGCGTTCCCGTCGGAACGGAGGGGGATGCGGCGGTCTTCTCGTTCTACGCCACCAAACCCATCACGACCGGTGAGGGGGGTATGGTGGTCACCGACCGGGCGGATCTCGCGGAGCGCATGCGGGTCATGCGGCTGCACGGTATCGATCGCGACGTGTGGGACCGATATACATCGCGGCATGCGGGGTGGGCCTACGCGGTCACGGAGGCGGGCTACAAGTACAACATGCCCGACCTCGCCGCGGCGATCGGGCGGGTGCAGCTCGCGAAGGCCGGGGCGATGCAGGCGCGGCGACGAGAAATCGCCGAGCACTACCGCGCGGGCCTCTCCGATCTTCGATGGCTCACCCTTCCTGCCGATCATCCACTGCACTGCTATCACCTGTTCATACTGCAGCTCGAGCTCGAGCAACTCGCGATCGATCGCGACGGGCTCATCGCCGAGCTGGGCGAGGCGGGAATCGGAACGTCGGTGCACTTCATTCCGCTTCACGCAATGCCCTACTATCGCCGGCTCTACGGTTACACCGAGCAGAGCTTTCCGGTATCATGGAAGAGATTCGCTCGCGCGGTGAGCCTGCCGATCTACTCCCGCCTCACCGACGACGAGGTGAACCGCGTGATAGACGCTCTGCACGCGGTCGGCGAGCGACACGTCCGGATAGCTCCATGATAGACGAGTTCGTCACAGACATGTCCCGCCCCGACTTGCTCCACTGCATCACCGTTCGTGCGCGATTTCCCCGCGGGCGCCTGCTCGCCGTCCGCACACCCGAGCTCCCCCGCGAAATCCGCCTTCTGACCGCTGCCGATATTCCCGGCAGCAACCTCGTGACCATCGGCAACGCGTCGCTCCCGCTGCTCGCGGACGACTACGTCTCCTATTACGGAGAGCCGGTGGCCCTCCTCGTCGGTGCGGAGCTCGAAGACCTCGTCGCGCGAGCCGAGGATATCGAGCTCGACTTCGAGCCCGACGAGCCGGTGTTCGAGCCGGACGCGGAGGATATCGACCATCGGGCGGCCCATCGTGAGCTCAGCCGCGGCGATACCACCGGCGAGCTTGCAGACGCCTATCAGGTCGTGCAGGGGGAGTACCGCACCGGGCCTCAGGAGCATATGTACAGCGAACCCATCGCCGCCCTCGCCGACTGGGAAGACGGCACGCTTGCGGTGTACACGGCCACGCAATGGCTCCACCACGTTCACAGGACCTGCAGAACGGTACTCGGCGGCGGCGTTCGCATCGCGGTGCGGGGCACCGCGGTCGGTGAGCACCTCGACGGGAAGCTGTGGCATCCCTCACTGGTGGCCGCCCGCGCCGCGCTGGCGGCCGCCGCAACGGGGCGCAGCGTTCGACTCGCCTACGCCGCCCCCGAGGATTTCCTCTACACGTCGAAGCGAGCCCCGCTGTTTGCCTCCTACACAGCCGGCCTCGATGCGGAGGGGAATCTCCAGTGCCTGCAGATTCGGCTCGTGTTCAATCTCGGTGCCTACCCGATGTTTGCGCACGAGATCGTGGACCGCGCGACACACGCGGCCACCGGCGAGTACCGCTGCGAGCATATCTCGGTACGGACGACCGCGCTGCAGAGCAATCTCCCCCCGCTCAACGCCCACGTGGGGCTCGCCACGTCCCAGACCTTTTTCGCGCTCGAGTCACATATCGCGCGAATCGCGGAGCTCGCTCAGGTTCCCCCCGACACCTGGAAACGCCGGAACCTTCTCTCCCGGGGCGACCGCTCGGCCACCGGCGTCACTCTGCAGCGCTCGGCCGACGCCGCTGCTCTGCTCGAGGACGTGGTGAGACGCTCGGACTTCTCGCGCAAGCACGGGGCATACGAGCTGCAGAAGAAGCGCCGAACCGACTTCGAGGCGCTGGAGAATCCGTCGCGCGGCATCGGTCTGGCCTTTGCATCCCAGGGCTCGGGATTCATGGGTCGCGGCGAGCAGGAGTACGCGTCGAAGGTGCGGGTGCGACTGGAGACCGACGGCTCGGTGCGATTGAGCTGCCCCGCGCCGAGGACGGACGGTCCGCTCGGGCGGCACTGGCGGGAGCTGGCGGCGGAGATCCTCGCGGTGGAGCACGAGCGGGTGAGCTTCGATCCGCTGGATTCCACCGTCATACCCGATGCAGGCCCGCTGTTTCTCTCCCGTCACGTGGCGGTCATTACGCGTGCGCTGGAGAGCTGTTGCACCGCCGTCGCGAGGAAGCGCTTTCACACGTCGCTGCCGATCGAAGCGTCGCGATCCTATCGTCTGCCGCGCTCACTGCGGTGGGACGCGGAGGCGTTCCGGGGCCCGCCGTTTATCGAGCAGGCCTACGGGACGGCGGTGGTGGAGGTGGATGTGGACCCCATGACCCTCGACGTGCGGGTCCGCGCGGTGTGGATGAGTATCGACGCCGGCCACATCATCAGCCCGGAAGCCGCCCGGCAGACCACCGAGCGTGGAGTATTCCAGGCCCTCGGCTGGGCGACCAGCGAGCAGATCGTGTACACCGGGGGCACGATCCGCGTCGGAGACTACGAGCGATACGGCGCCGATGCACGGGCACAGAATCCCGAGCTCTCCATCACCTTTCTCCAGGTCGACCCCAGGGACCCGCCGCGGGGAATCGGTGAGCTTGCCTTCAGCTGTGTCCCGGCCGCCTACGCCGCCGCGGTCAGCCAGGCGACCGGCCACTACCTCGACCGTCTGCCGGTTACACCGGCGGTACTGGACGCCTATCTGGGGGCGCCATGAAGTGCAGCTTCATCCTCAACGGGGACGATGTGTCGGTACAGACACCGCCGTCGACACTTCTGATCGACATCATCCGCGATGAGCTGGGTCTGAAGGCGAGCCGCGCGGGCTGCCTCCAGGGGGAGTGCGGCTTCTGCACGGTGCTGCTCAACAGCTCCCTCACCCTTGCCTGCATGGTGCCGGCTTTTCGGGCCCATAGAACCGAAGTCATCACCATCGAGGGATTCGAGCAGACCGACGATTACGGCGATATCGAGCGGGGATACGCGGACGCGGGGTTCGAGCCCTGCGGCTTCTGTCGTGCCGGTCGCGTGCTTACGACCCACGCCCTGCTGCTGGCAAATGCCACGCCCACCGAAAACGAGCTGCGACGGGCGGCGGCATCGATTCGCTGCAGATGCAGCTCGACCTCGCGATTCATTCGCGGTATGCGCAACGCCGCGCAACACCGAAGGGAGCGGGAGAATGCCCTCAAAGGCGAAACCGGTCTACGTATACTACCCGGATAACCTGGGGGAGTTCCTGCAGCTGCGGCGGCGCAAGCCCGACGCGCTGGTCTACGCGGGCGGTACGTTCATCCTCAAAGGAACCGAATCCCGCCTGATCCCCGTGCCTCAGGAGGTCATCTCCCTCCAATGGGTGGAGGAGCTCAAGCGGGTCTCGCGCACCGACCGCTACGTGGAGCTCGGCGCCGGATGCTCTCTCGCCCGCATCGTAGAGGTGGGGCGCAACGTACTGCCGGGAAGCTTCGTGCAGGCCTTTTCCACGGTCGCTCCGATGGGCGTGCTGTCGCTTGCAACGATCGGCGGGAATCTCTGTGTAGAGCAGCATGTGCTGAGCGCGTATCCGCTTATTCTCGCCTCCGAAAGCCGAATCGAGCTGCGCCGGCAAGGGAATGCGCGCTGGATTCCAGCCGGACGCCTGCGCAGCGAAGACGGTGAGCTCACGATCGAGTCGGGCGAGATAGTGAGCCGGATCCGCGTCCCCCTCGAAAGCTGGAACGTGCAGGTGTTCGCCGTATTCGGCCGCCCGTACATCCGGGAAAGCGAGCCGGTGGTCTTTGCCGGGCTCGCAAAGACCGACGCCGGTGTGGTCGACGACTTCCGCATGGTGTTCTCCGCCCATGACCGCATCCTCTTCCGCGACCGCGAGCTCGAAGCGGAGCTCGTGGGACGCCGGGCGCCGCTGCCCGCCCGGGAGACACAGAGCTTCATGCGCAGGCTCGAGGCGCTTCTCGGCGAAGCGGGCTCGAGCCGGGGGTCGGGGCTTTCAAGCCTGCAGCGCCGGCGGGTTCTCGGCTCCGCGCGACGGATGATCTCACGATTCTCGCGGTAGGGCCCGAGCCGGCAATGTGGACACCACCGCACAACTCGGATATAGTAAATCAGCAGGGAGGGACCGCGTGAGCTCGTTCGTTCACCTGCACGTACATTCCGATTACAGCCTTCTGAAGGGGGCGGCAACCATTCCCAGGTTGGTAGAACGCGCGAAAGAGCTCGGCATGGAGCACCTTGCGCTGACCGACGACGGGAACATGTTCGGCGCACTCGAGTTCTACAAGGCATGCAGGGCGAAACACATCAACCCCATCATCGGCTACGACGCCTACGTGGCGGCGGAGTCCCGTACGACCCGCACCGCCGGAGACCGCCCCTTTCGCCTCGTGCTGCTCGCAACGAGCACGACCGGTTACAAGAATCTCCTCGCCCTGAGCTCGATCGCCTACACGGAGGGCTTTTACTACAAGCCTCGCATCGACAAGGAGATCCTGGCTCGGTACGCCGGGGACCTGATCGGCATGAGCGGCACCCTCTCCGGCGAGGTCCCGGGACTGCTGCGCAAAAACCGCTACGAGGAGGCACGCGATGCCGCCCTGTGGTACCGCGACACCCTCGGTGAGGGGAGCTTCTACCTGGAGCTCCTCGATCACGGGCTGCCGGAACAGAAGACCATAAATGACGGGCTCGTGCGGATATCGGAGGAAACCGGTATTCCGCTGGTCGCCGCGAACGACACCCACTACGTCGCACGTGAGGATGCCAACGCCCAGGATGTGCTCATGTGCATCGGCTCGGGCAAGAAGAAGAACGATCCGGCCCGCTTCAAGTTCTCCTCCGACGAGTTCTACCTCAAGAGCGCGGAGGAGATGGCCGAGCTCTTCAGCTGGGCGCCGCGGGCGCTGGAGGCCACGCAGGGCATTGCAGAGCGCTGCCGCATCGAGATCGATCTTCCCGGCCCGCGCTTTCCCGACTACGAGATCCCGAGCGAGTACGAGGGACCGGAGGATTACCTCACCCGGCTCACTTACGCGGGGCTTGCCGAGCGCTACACCCCGGTCACCGAAGACCTCAAAGAGCGCGTCGATTATGAGCTATCGGTCATCACCTCGATGGGCTTCACCGGCTACTTCCTGATCGTGTGGGATTTCATTGCGTTCGCCCGAGGTCGCGGTATCCCCGTGGGGCCGGGGCGCGGCTCGGGGGCGGGGTCGCTGGTCGCCTACTCGCTGCGCATCACCGACATCGACCCCATCAAGTACAACCTGCTCTTCGAGCGCTTTCTGAATCCCGACCGAAACTCCATGCCGGACTTCGACATCGATTTCTGCTACGAGCGTCGGGGCGAGGTGATCGAGTACGTCAACGAGAAGTACGGCCGGGAGAAGGTCGGTCAGATCATCACCTTCGGCACGCTGAAGGCCCGCGCGGTCATCCGGGATGTGGCGCGGGTGCTCGACCTCTCCTTTGCCGAGGCGGACGAGATCGCCAAGAAAATTCCCGAGGGCCCGAACGTGAAGCTCGCGGAGGTCCTCGCCTCGGAGCCGGAGCTCAAGGCCGTGCGCGAGCGCGGCGGCATCTACGAAGAGCTCCTCGAGGTCAGCCTCAAGCTCGAAGGGCTGCATCGACACGCCTCGACCCACGCCGCGGGCATCGTCATCGGGCAGAAACCGCTCACCGAGTACGTTCCACTCTACCGCGATCCGAAGACCGGGTCCATCTCGACCCAGTACACCATGGAGCTCCTCGAGGAGTGCGGGCTCGTCAAGATGGACTTCCTCGGCCTCAAGACCCTCACCCTCATCGAGCATACCGAGGACCTCATCCGGGCGCGCGGCGTCGACTTCGACATCGAGACGATCCCCGAGGATGACGCAGCGACGTTCCGCCTTCTCGGCGAGGGACGGAGCGCGGCGATCTTCCAGTTCGAGAGTCAGGGCATGCAGAACATCCTCAAGAGCGCGCAGCCGGCGCGCATCGAGGATCTCATCGCCCTGAACGCCCTCTACCGCCCCGGGCCGATGGAGAACATCGACCAGTTCGTGAACTCCAAGCACGGCCGTGAGGCCATCACCTATCCCCTGCCCGAGCTCGAGCCCATCCTCGAGGAGACCTACGGGGTCATCGTCTACCAGGAGCAGGTGATGGAGATCGCCCGGCGCGTGGCCGGCTTCTCCCTCGGGCAGGCGGACATTCTGCGGCGGGCCATGGGGAAGAAGAAGGTCTCGGAGATGGAGAAGATGAAGAAGGACTTCATCGCAGGCGCCGTCTCCCGGGGGTTCAGCGAGCAGCAGGCCGGCGGCATCTTCGAGCTCCTCGAGCCCTTCGCCGGGTACGGCTTCAACAAGTCCCACGCCGCCGCGTACTCGGTGCTCGCCTACAAGACCGCGTTTCTCAAGGCAAACTACCCCGTCGAGTTCATGGCGGCCAACCTCACGAATGAGATCAACAACACCAAGACCTTCGCGTGGTACATGGAAGAGACCCGCGACATGGGGATCGAAATTCTCGCTCCCGACGTGAACCGCAGCGAGCGCTACTTCAGCGTCGCCGACGGCAAGGTGGTGTTCGGCCTCATGGGGATAAAGAACGTCGGCTCCTCGGCGGTAGCCGAGATCCTCGAGCAGCGCGAAGCCGAGGGCCCCTTCGGGACCTTCGACGAGTTTCTCGAACGGGTCGATCCGAAGGTCGTAAACCGCAAGGTAGTCGAGGTGATGATTCAGGCGGGCGTCTTCGACTGTCTCGGCGAGACGCGCGCGACGCTCCTGCACAACCTCGACATCTTCGTCGAGCGGGCCGCGCGCAAGCACGAGGGCAAGAAGTACGGCCAGACATCGCTCTTCGATACCTCCGAGGAGCAGCTCGACGACGCGCAGATCGAGCGCCGGCCCGAGCTTCCCTACGCCGAGCGGCTTCGGTTCGAGCGAGAGAACCTGGGCTTCTACTTCTCGGGCCACCCCATGGACGAGTATCGCCGGCGCTGGGAGGAGACGGTCGCCGTCGATATCTCCCGCCTGGACAGGGTGAGCTTCGATCGCGCGTACAATCTGCTCGGGCTTCTCAAGGGCCTGCGGGTCATTCAGACCAGGCGGGGGGGCACTATGGCATTCGCACAGCTCGAGGACTACAACGGCACCGTGGAGTGCGTGTTCTTCGACGAGGCCTATACCGCCGCGCGCGAACGCCTGCAGGAGGACGCCGTGCTCGGCCTCCTGGGAAAGTTCGATGAGCGACGGGGCCGCATACAGTTTGTCGTGGAGGAAGTGCGCGCGCCGGAGGACCTCGAGGAAAAGGATGCGGCCGAGGTCCATATCAGGCTGGATGAGGATATCGCCCGCCGGGAGGATCTGTACCGTCTCCGCGCGTTTCTCTTCGAGCACGCGGGTCCGAGCGCGGTCTACCTGCATCTCGGCATCAACGGCAGGGAATCGGTCATCCGCGCCTCCTCGCAATTGACGGTGTCCTCGAAACAGAAGACGCTGGAGAGCATCAAATCGCAGGATCACGTTCTCGACGTCTGGAAGCAATAGTCTGGAAGCAACAGTCAGGAACGAATAGATAAACCCGGAGGATTACATGCTGCAGGATATCATGCGCTTCATCTCGACCGCCATCGCCATCTACATGCTCATCATCTTCATCCGCATCGTCATGACGTGGGTGCAGGGCGCCTCCTACGGCCGCGCGATGCATATCATCTCGAGCATAACCGACCCGTATCTCAATCTGTTTCGGGGAATCAGGGCCCTGCAGATCGGTCACGTCGATTTTTCGCCCGTCGCGGCAATCATCGCGCTGTCGATCCTCAGTAACATCACGACGCAGATCGCCTACGCCGGCACCGTGACCTTCGGGCGCGTGCTCGCGTTCACGCTTTCGGCGGTCGCGTCGGCGTTCTTCTTTTTCGTGACGCTCTTCGCGATCCTGACCGCGATCCGCCTCCTCGGTATCTGGTTCGGAGCCAACAGCACCGGGAGGTTCTGGATCACCCTCGATCGTCTGCTGCAACCCATGACCTTTCGCCTTCTCGAGCGCTTCGGGCGCAGTGAGAGCCTGACCTACCCGCAGGCACTGCTCGCCTTCGCGATTACCCTTCTCGCGGTCCTGCTGCTCGGCAGATTCCTCGTCGGCCTGGCGGTCGCTGCGCTCGCTCAGCTCCCGTTCTGATGCTTCTCTCCGAGTTGACCGGGTCCGTGCAGCGACTCCGCGGCGTCGGGCCGGCGGTCGCGCAGGGACTCGAGAAACTCGGCATCACCGCGGTCCGCGATCTCCTGCTCTACGTCCCGCGCGGCTACGAAAACAGAAAGGACCCGGCACCGCTCGCCGAGGCGTTTCACGGACGAACGGTCAACACCGTCGCGGAGGTTCTCGCCCACGACTATGTCGGCCCGCCGGATCGGCGAACCCTCAAGGTGTACGTTCGCGACGACACCCATACCGCCTCCCTCGCCTGTTTCGGCCGGAACTTTCTGGCGCGAAAGCTGCCGCCGGGGCGGAAGATATACCTCACGGGAGCCTTTCAGTACCGCTTCGGAGAGCTCACCGCCTCTTCATTCGTGTTCGAGCCCTACGGCGCCGAGCCGCGGGCATTCGGCATGATTCTTCCGGTGTACGGTCTCACCGAGGGCATAACCCAGCAGGGGCTTCGCAAGATCATGCGTACGGCGCTCGCCGATGCCCGCCATATCGAGGACGAGGTACCCGACGCACTCCGCCGACGCCACGCTCTCCTGCCCCGGCGGCAGGCCGTGCAGGCGGTGCACTTCCCCGAGTCCATGCAGGAGGCGGAGGCCGCCCGCAGGAGCCTTGCCTTCGACGAGCTCTTCGTGTTCCAGGCCGTCGTTGCCCGCCGTGTCATGGAGCGAAACGCCGGCACCCGCGCCCCGAAGGCGCTGCCTCGCAACCTGCTGAATCGGCTCGTGCGCTCCCTCCACTTTTCCCTCACTCCGGACCAGAAGACGGCCGTTGAAGAGATTCTCGCCGATCTCGGCGCCGCCCGCCCCATGGCTCGCCTGCTCCAGGGCGATGTCGGCTCGGGCAAGACCCTCGTCGCCTTCCTTGCGGCGCTGCCCTACGTGGAGCTCGGCTACCAGGTCGCGTTTGTTGCACCGACCGAGCTTCTTGCGAAACAGCACGCCGAAAACGCCGCATTGTTGCTCGAGCCCCTCGGCGTGCGGCTCGCCTTCCTCTCCGGCGCGGTGAAGGGCGCCGCCCGGGAGCCCCTCCTCGAGGCGGTCGCCTCCGGCGACGTGGACATCGTGGTGGGGACCCACGCCGTGTTCACCGAGCACGTCACATTCCGCGATCTGCGGCTCGTCGTCATTGACGAGCAGCACCGCTTCGGCGTCCGCCAGCGCGAGCTTCTCATCGGCAAGGGTATGCGGCCCGACGGGGGCCGCCCCGACGTCCTGCTCATGACGGCAACCCCGATCCCCCGAACCCTCGCCCTGACGGTCTTCGGCGACATGGACACCTCGATCATCCGCACCATGCCACCGGGCCGCAAACCGGTTCGCACCCACCTCGCCCGCCAGGAGAACGAGCGGAAGGTGTACGAGCGCGTGCGGGAGGAGCTTTCGGCCGGTCGACAGGCCTATTTTGTGTACCCGCTGGTGCAGGAGTCGGAGAAACTCTCGCTTCGTGACGCGGAGGGCATGTATGAGCGGCTCGCCCGGGAGGTGTTTCCCGAGTTCCGCCTTGCCCTCATCCATTCCCGGGTCCCCGAAGACGAAAAGGTGGAGCGTATGCGGCGGTTCACCCGCGGCGAGGTTGATGCTCTCGTGGCCACGAGCGTGGTGGAGGTGGGCGTTGACGTTGCAAACGCCACCTGCCTCGTCGTGGAGCATGCCGAGCGTTTCGGGCTTGCCGCCCTCCACCAGCTGCGCGGCCGGGTCGGCCGCGGCACGCATCAGTCCTACGCCTTCTTCGTCTACGACGATGCGCTCACCGAGG
>CAZWNS010000026.1:28517-33911 GCA_964635245.1 uncultured Spirochaetaceae bacterium | reverse complement strand
CTTGACCGCCGGCGGAAGAGGAGCGACCTTTGTGCCGGAGGTAAATATGAGTAACACACACAGCTTTCTTCGTATTGCGGGCTTCGCCCTGCTCATCGCACTCGCCGCGGCACCGGCGTTTGCGCAGGACGATATGATGGCGGCCGCCGAGCGCAATGTGAGCTTCGAGGGTCCGGACGGGACGACCCTCGAGGGGTATCTCGCAACGCCCTCTGGCAGCGGACCGTTTCCCGGTGTCATCATGGTTCACGAGTGGTGGGGATTGAACATGGACATAGCCCGGCTCGCCGACGCGCTCGCACGCGAAGGCTACGTCGTGCTCGCACCCGATGCGTTCCGCGGCAGCGTTGCACAGAGCGCCCAGGACGCTATGCAGCAGGTGCGCGCGACCCCGCAGGAACAGGTAGCCGGGGACATGGACGCGGCGCTCGATTTTCTGCGCTCCCACGAGCTTGTCGATGCCGACCGCGTCGCCTCAATGGGTTTCTGCTTCGGCGGCACCCAGTCGATGTTTATGGGCACCCGCAATCCCGAACTCGCCGCGGTCGTCACCTTCTACGGCGGCGGACCGATCACGGATCCCGAAGAGCTCGGCACCATGGACGAGGCGGGTCCGGTGCTCGGCGTCTTCGGAGCGGAGGACGAAAGCATCCCGGTCGGTGAGGTACGCGACTTCGAGCGCGCGTTGAACCGCCGCGGCATCGAGAATACGATCACCGTCTATGACGGCGTGGGCCACGCCTTCGTGGGAAGCGAGAACTACGACGCCGGCGGCACGCCGACCGAGGCCTGGAATCAGCTGCTCGGATTCCTCGAGGAGAACCTGTAAGCCGTGCGCCAAATCTGGATACGCAGACCCGGCGATGTAGACGTGCTCGACATCGCCGAGGCCGACGCCCCCGAGCCGGGCCCGGGCGAGGTGCGCATCTCGGTGAAAGCCGTGGGCATCAACTTCGCCGATCTCATGGCACGTATGGGCATGTACGCCGACGCACCGAAACTCCCGGCGGTGGTCGGCTACGAGGTCGCCGGTGTCATCGACACCTGCGGGCCGCAGGTGCAGGGGTGCGTGGAGGGAGAGCGCGTGGCGGCGCTTACCCGGTTCGGAGGCTATGCGACCGAGGTGTGTGTGCCCGACGTCCAGGTGTTTCCGCTTCCCCCGACCATGAGCTTCGAGGACGCCGCCGCGATCCCGGTTAACTACTTCACCGCTTACCTTGCACTGTATCATTTCGGAAACCTGCAGGACGGCGAGCGCGTGCTCATCCACAATGCAGGCGGCGGCGTCGGCCTTGCGGCGGTGCAACTCGCCCGGCTCACCGAGAGCACCGTCATCGGTACGGCATCGGCGGGCAAGCACGCACGGCTCTCTGAGTTGGGGGTTGATTGTTGCATCGACTACCGTTCGGCGGACGTCGTCGAGGAGGTCTCGCGGGCCACCGACGGCGGCGGTGTCCATCTCATCCTCGATCCGCTCGGCGGACCGTCGCTGAAAGCCGACTACCGCATGCTCGCCCCCCTCGGTCGGATCGTCGCCTACGGCGCCTCGAAGGTCGTCGGCGCGGGCAGGCGCCGCTCGATACCGCGGGCCCTGGGTATTCTGCTGCGCATGCCGCGTTTCTCGCCGGTTGCGCTCATGAACGACAACGCCGGCGTCATGGGGTTGAACCTCGGGCACCTGTGGGGGGACATCGATCGCCTGCGCGGCATGGGCGAGCGCATCTTCGAGCTCGTCGCCGACGGGCGCATCACGCCGAAGGCGGGCCACAGCTTCCCGTTCGAGCAGGTGCGTGAGGCCCATCGATTCATTCACGATCGGAAGAATACGGGGAAGGTCGTCCTGACGGTGGAGTGACCGCGCCGGTGGCGGGCACCGCGGCAGGGGGCTGCCGCGCAGGCGTTTCTCGCTTCAGCCGAGCGTGGACCACACCTCGAGCTTGTTCTTCACCCGCCGGATGACCTCGTCGGTGAACTCGTCGGTTTTCGCCGAGCCGCCGAGGTCGGCGGTGCGCACGCCGTCGTGCGCCGCCTCGAGCGTTGACTCGTAGATCGCGCGGCTTGCCCGCAGGGCATCCTCTCCGTGGACATACGACAGAAGCGAGGCCGCGGCGAGGATCATCGCCATCGGGTTGGCCACGTTCTTCCCGAGAAGCGCCGGAGCGGTCCCATGCGGTGCCTCGGCCATGACACTCTCCACCGTTCCGTCTTCGGCCATGGACAGCACCAGCGACTCGGAGCCGGCAAGGGAGCCGAACATCTGGAGGACGGTGTCCGAGAGAAGATCGCCGTCGCGGTTCAGCGACGGAATCACGAGCGGGTCGCCGGAGGTTGCAAGGAGCAGGGCGAAGGTGGCGTCGATGAGCTGCGGCTCGTAGGGCACGTCGGGTCGGCGCGCCGCCGCGGCGTCGAGCTCTTCCTTGAACATGCCCTCGTAGACCGGACTCACGGTGAACTTCGGCCCGCCGAATACCTTCGCGCCGGTTTTATGCGCGTGCTGAAACGCGTATTCGGCGACGGCGCGGCACACGCGGCGCGAAATGCGCTCGGTGCGAAACGCCTGCTCGTCGAGCCCGCCCTCATCGCCTTCGCGCCACTCCGCTGCTCCGTATGCATCGTCGCGGGCCATGCGCACGACGCTTATCGGGGCATAGACGCCGGCGATCGGTCGCACGCCGGGAATGCGGCGGCCGGTGCGAAGAATCACGTCGGCTTGCATCTCCTCCCGGAGAATCCGGTTCGGGCTTCCCACGTCACCTGCCGCCTCCGGAGTGATGGTGGCGGCCTTCAGCGCAAGCCGGTGCCGGCTCATGGCCCTGCCCGCCTCGTAGACCACCTCGTTCTTCGTGGCGCGCCGGTTCTCAAGGCTCAGATCGAATGAGAGGAGATCGAGCGGCAGCCGAATTACATCCGGATCGAGCACGCGAAGCGCCTCGGAGAGAAGCTCCTGTCCGGTTTCGTCGCCCTCGAGCACGCAGATCGTCGGTTTCATGGTTCCAGAGCCTACCCGGAAACGCCGCGACCTGCAACGCGCCGACGGCCGTAGACCATGGCCCGCGAGACCGAGTACAGCGCAAGCCCGACCCAGATAGAGCCGAAACTCACCGCGTGCACCGACGTGAAGGGCTCCCCGAAGAGAAACACGCCGATGAGCAGCATGAGCGACGGGGCGACGTACTGCATGAATCCCACCTGAGACAGGGGGATGCGTTGCGCACCCTGGGCGAACCAGTAGAGGGGCAGAGCGGTCACCACGCCGCCGAAGAGCAGGAGCACCACCGTGGCGACGCCACCGCCGCCGAAGGCGAGCGCGAGCCCGTCGGACCCGCCGCCTCCGAAATGCGCGAGCCCGGGCACCACGGTGACGGCGACCAGAAACGCCACCGCAACGGGACCGAGAATCGCGCTCTCCAGCGACAGCGCGGTGAGGGAGTCCACCGAGACGAGCTTTTTCAGCAGACCGTAGAGTCCGAACGAGACGGTGAGAAGAATCGCGATCCAGGGCACCTGCCCGTAGCGCAGCGCGATATTGGCGACGCCGATGGTTGCGAAGATCAGCGCCGCGACCTCGAGACGGGTCAGCCGTTCGCGCAGCACCACCATCCCCAGAAAGACGCTGAAAAGCGGATTGATGTAATAGCCCATGCTCGCCTCCACGAGCTGTCCGGTGGTCACGGCCCAGATGTAGGTGAACCAGTTCACCGCGATCAGCACGCTCGTGGCAAGCACGACCTGCCGGCGGCGGCGGTCGGCCAGGAACACGAGCGGGCGAAAGCGCCCCATCGAGAGAAGCAGGCCGCCGGCGAACACGAAGGACCAGATGATGCGATGCGCGAGGATGACGGGCGCCGACACGCCGGCGAGAAGCTTCCAGTAGAGCGGAAGAAGCCCCCAGCTGACGAATGCCGCGAGCGTATAGAGGCTGCCCGCGATGAGGCTCCCGGAGGCATCGGAGTCGCTACCCATGCGTCGTATCCTACCCGATGACGGCCCGCACGTCACCCGGCTCAGGTCAGGATGATGCGCCGCCCGGCGTGGAAGACGCTAATGCGGCGGGTGGATTCCGAGATCACCACCGACAGCGCACCGGTGCGGGCCGTAATGGCGAGGGCCGCCGCGTGCCGGGCTCCGAGGCCCGACTGCATCTCCTCGCTCGGCGGCCGACCGGTGAGGAAGGCGCCGGCGGACATAATGACCCCGTCACCACGGATCAGAAAGGCGCCGTCGATTTTGGCGAACTCCTTCATCGTCTCCTCGAGGCTCGGGTCGAGGAGGTTTCGGTCCTCCTCCGCGATCCCCGCGAAGGGGTTAATGATGAGCTGCTGACACTGCTCGCGCACTCGCTCATAGTCTCCCACTACGAAAAGCGCACCCACGGGCTTCCCCTCCCTCCCCTCCACCGCCAGATCCCCGGCAAGCTGCAGGACGCGGGTCAGCACGTGACGGTCCACCTGCCGTCCGAGCTCCTCGCCCTCGAAGCTGATGGGAAGGTCGAACTCGCTCCTGACATGGGTAAGCCTGATGGAATCGAGAAAGCCGGAGTCGGGACGACCGAAGACGTTCACCACGAGGTCATCGCGCGCGATATGCCGCTGGGAGAGCAGAAACAGGAGTGCAAAGTGCACCTGTGTCGAGCGGCGCAGGCCGCTGAAAGGAATTTCCACGATGCTCAGCTCTTTCTCCTGCACGGGAGAAAACTTGTTCTGGGCACCGGAGACCACGAGGGCGCCGGACCCCGCGACGAGATCGTGGAGATAATCCGCATCGGGAACCGCATCGGCATGCACGACCACCCGCGAGCGTTCGAATCCGCGCGCCATCTCGAGGCCGTGCGCAAGCGTGAGGCGAGAGAGCTCGCGGTCCTCATACACGGCCCCCGCTTTCGGGCGGCTTACGGGATGCGTCAGCAGATCATACGCCGCGGAGGCATGCGTCGCGGCGACAAGGCGCTCATAGAGTACCGGATCGCGCAGGCGCGCGGCGAACTCCCGCAGCACGTCGAGATGGTGGTCCCGGCTGCCGACGAGGAGCACGACGAGGTGCACCGGCTCCTCGCGGTTGGCGTCCCATTGGACGCCGTCGTGGCTCAAGCCCACCGCCGCGACGGTGGTGGCCATCCCGTCGATGATAGCGTGGGGCATGGCGATGCCCTCGCTCATGCGCGAGCTTATCGCATCCTCGCGCTCGAAGACCCGCCGCCGAATCGACTCGAAGTCGAGGTCGGGGACTCGGGCGCAAACCGCCCGCACGAGCTCGTTGACCGCATCACCGCGTTCGCGGCCGGAAAGGAACACAATGCGGTCGGCGGTGAGAACTTCCGCAATCGTCATGAGCCCATGATGTCGGAAATCGCCGCGCGCCGCTACCGGCCGCGCGCCGCTACCGGCCGCGCGCCGC
>CAZWNS010000026.1:0-28417 GCA_964635245.1 uncultured Spirochaetaceae bacterium | reverse complement strand
TCGGAAATCGCCGCGCGCCGCTACCGGCCGCGCGCCGCTACCGGCCGCGCGCCGCTACCGGCCGCGCGCCGCCCGCTACGGGGTTATGCGGCGCTCGAGCGTCTCTCCGCGACGCACGATCGTCAGATCGTCGCCCCGCTCACCGTCCTCGTTCAGCGCGCGATAGAAATCCTGCATGCTCTCCACGTCGCGGCCGTTGACCTCGGTAATGAGATCACCCTGGCGAACACCGGATTGGGCGGTCGGTGAGCCCCGGACCGCGGCGCGCACGATGACGCCGCTTTGGCGCCGGCCGATGTCGAGACGCTCTCGCAGCTCATCGCTGAGGTTTATCACGTACATGCCGGGCCAGATCATGCTGAGCTGCTCCTCGAGCTCGCTCTCGGGACGCCGTTGGGTTATGTCGACATTCACCCGCCGGGTACTGCCGTAGCGGACGAGCTCGACGTCAATGCTCTCACCCGGGGTAAGGTTACCGACGATGCGTGTCAGCTGGTTGGAGTTTTCCACGGTCTCCCCGTCTATCGAGGTTATGAAGTCTCCGGGCAGGATGCCGTCATTGTCGGCCGGCGATCCGGAGTACACATTGAAAACCATGGCCCCGTCGGTATCACCGAGCCCCATATCCTCACGGATATTCGGATACTGCTGCGGATTTGCATCGCCGATAGACACACCGAGCCAACCGTATACGACCTGACCTTCCTCGATGAAATCGTTGACGGCCTTCTCGACGTTGTTTGCCGGGATGGCAAACCCGATGCCGACATTTCCGCCCGAGCGTGAGGCGATCCAGGTGTTTATCCCGACGATCTCACCCTCGAGGTTGGCCAGTGCGCCACCGGAGTTCCCGGGGTTGATCGCGGCATCGGTCTGGATGAAGTCCGTGATATTGGAAACCGCCTGACCCTGCTGAGGAGCCGAACGTCCGAGAGCGCTGACGATGCCGGTGGTCACGGTGGACTGGAACCCGAGCGGATTGCCGACGGCCACCACCCAGTCACCGACCTGCAGGTCGTTGGAGTTGCCGAAGGTGGCAACCGGAACATCGTCGGGGGCCTCGAAGGACAGCAGTGCGAGATCAAGGCGGGTGTCGGACCCGACGACCTCCGCTTCGAACTCACGTTCATCGTGAAGGACCACGCTCACCTCATCGACTTCGGACACCACGTGGGCATTGGTCACGGCATAGGTGGTCTCTCCGTTCCGTCGAACGATTACACCGGATCCGAGGCCCTGTCGGCGATACTCCCGACCGTCGCCCTCATCGTCATCTCCTCCGTCCGGACCGAAGAAGAACTCGAACGGCGAGCGCTGTTCGACGTCCACCACGTCCACGACGTTCACCTCGACAACCTCCGGAGCCACGTCGCGGGAAACCTCACGAAAGGCGTCCTGGAAGTCGAGCGCTTGCCGACGAGCGGCATCGGTCGATGACTCCGTCGACTGCGACCGGTCACGTTCCCGTTCAACCTGCCGTGCGCTCTCCCCGCCGCCTGAGGAGCCGTCTTCGGCCGCATCGCCCTCGGCGGGGGGCTCCGGCGAACCGCTCCCGCAGGAGACCAGGACGGCAACGACTACCAGTGTCACAAATGCGAATTTCCGTATCAACTGCATGGTAACCTCTACTTTCGAATCGGATAATCGAGCTCTCCTTAAACGTATCAAGACGCACCGGCGCCGGCTAATAGCCCAAACCGATTAGAGGGAGGCTTCGTTGCACAAGTGTCGAAACTGTACTACGATTTCACAGTACCCCTTCGACATAGTATGATTTAGAGAGACGGTAGGCTTCACAAATAGAGAGAGGAACAACATGAGTACTGCAAAGCAGGAACAGACCGGAACGCAGGCTGATATCTTTCAGAAATGCTACGATTTCCGGGAAGCGGCGGATGCCCGCGAACACGGCATATACCCCTATTTCCGACCCATCGAAGAGTACCGCGGCGGTCGCGTCGTCGCTGAGGGCCGGGAGCTCATCATGGCGGGCTCCAACAATTACCTCGGGCTCTCGCTCGATCCGCGCGTGCGCGAAGCCGCCCAGGCCGCAATCGACGGCTATGGCGCGAGCTGTTCGGGCTCGCGCTTCATGAACGGCACATTGAACATCCACGAGGAGCTCGAAGAGCGCCTCGCAGGTTTCGTCGGAAAGGAGTCGGCGCTGTGTTTCACCACCGGCTACCAGACGAACCTGGGGGCGATCTCCGCGCTCGTCGGCCGGGGAGAACACGTCGTCACCGACAAGCTCAACCATGCCTCGATCATGGACGGCATCTTCCTCACCCAGGGGATGAACCACAGGGTGGGCGTGCATCGATACAAGCACAACAACATGGAGCAGCTCGAGGAGGTGCTTGCCGGGATTCCTGCAGACGAGCCCAAGCTGATCGTCACCGACGGGGTATTCAGCATGGAAGGGGACATCGCCAGGCTGCCGGCACTGCGTGAGCTCGCAGACCGCTACGGCGCGAGAATCTATCTCGACGAGGCTCACTCCATCGGCGTGGTGGGAGATACCGGCCGTGGATCCCTCGAGCATTACAGCGATACGGAGCTCGCCGAGCTCGTCATGTGCACGTTTTCCAAGTCCTTCGGCTCGATCGGCGGGTTCGTCGCCGGGGACCGCGAGGTCGTGGACTACATTCAGCACTTTGCCCGCTCGCTCATCTTCAGTGCGAGCATGCCCCCGGCGAACATCGCAGCGGTCATGAAATCCCTCGAAATCATCGAAGAGGAGCCGGAGCGGGTCACCCGGCTTCAGCACATCGCGAAGAAGATGCTCGACGGGTTCTCACGCATCGGCTACGACGTGGGCACCTCCGAGACCGCCGTCATCCCGCTCATAATCGGCAACAACGCGAAGACCTTCGCGCTGTGGCAGTACTTCTACGAGAACGGCGTATATGTGAATCCGGTGATCAGTCCGGCCGTGCCGCCGAACCGCTCTCTCATCCGCACTTCCTACATGGCCATCCACGATGACGCGGACCTCGACAGGATTCTCGAGGTTGCCGAAGAGGGCGGGCGAAAGCTCGGTATCGTCTAAGACAGGGTAATCACCACCCGCCCGCGTACGTGTCCGGTCTCGCTGATGCGGTGCGCATCCCGTGTGCCGTGCAGCCCCGGGACCGTGGTGATGCTCGTTCGAAGCGATCCCTCGGCCACGAGCCCCGCGATACGCCGCAGCTGATACTGATCGGGGCGCAGCTTGAGCGCGCGAACGCGGTGAGCGCCGATCCCGGGCGCGCGCGAGAACGAATCGAGAGCTACCACGAGCCCGTGTCTCGCGAGGATGTCGAGGGAGCGATGGGTCACCTCTCCGCCGACGGTATCGACGACTACGTCCACCGGCTTTGTCGCCCGCTCGAAGCTCACGGCGGCGTAGTCGATGGCCTCGTCGGCTCCGAGCGCACGGATGAACTCCAGGTTGCGCTGCGACGCGGTACCGACTACCTCCGCCCCGGCAGCCTTTGCCAGCTGCACGGCAACGTGGCCCACGCCGCCTGCCGCGCCGTGCACGAGCACGCGCCGCCCCTCGCGGACGCGACCGATATCGAAGAGCGCCTGGTAGGCGGCGAGCCCCGCAACCGGAAGCGCCGCGGCGTGGGCGTGGTCGACGGTGTCGGGCTTCTTCACCACCTGGTCCATGGGAATGCGAACGAACTCCGCGCATGCACCGCCGATGGGAAAATCCGCGAGGCCGAAGACCTCATCACCCTCCTCGAACTCACCGACACGCCGGCCACAGGCAACGACCGTTCCCGCGACATCCCAGCCGGGAACCCGCGGCAGCTCGTTGTCGCCGTTCCACAGCCCGATGCCTGCCCGTGTCTTCCAGTCGAGGGGACTGATGCCGATGGCCCGCACGCGCACCACCACATCGTGGAGACGCGGTTCCGGACGGTCGATTCTGACGTATTCGAGGACACCGGCGTCTCCGAACCGACGAACGGTCACGGCTTCCATCTGTTGTTCGTCGACAACCACTGAAGCCTTTCGGCTCTTGCGGGAAAACATATGGCTTGCGTGACTATAGGTGATGAAATCCCGTTTGTGCAACCGCCCCTGATTTGAGTATATTGCTGATAGAAAAACTCAGACCGAGGAGCGCACTATGAAACATGTTCCTCTTCTCGCCGGCTCGCTCGTTGCCCTGGCCGGGCTACTGGTCGTGGTCCCGGCGGCGGGCGCACAGGAATCAGCCCCTTCCTCACGGGAAATGACGATCGGCCGCGACGTCACAATAGAAGTCCAGCAGGAAGAGAAGGACTATCCGATTGAGCTTTCCGAGCGCGAGTGGCGCTCCCGCCTCTCGGAGTTCCAGTACTACGTGCTCAGGGAGGACGGAACCGAGCGGGCGTTCGACAATGAGCTCTACGACAACGAGGAAGACGGCATCTACTATTCGCGGGCCACGGGTCAGCCCCTGTTCAGCTCGGAGCACAAGTACAGCTCCGGAACGGGATGGCCGAGCTTCTGGCGACCCATCGATCCCGATGCCGTCGACTATTACATCGACCGGAAGCTGTGGATGCAGCGCATCGAAGTCACCGACTCCTCGAGCGGTTCTCACCTCGGTCACGTCTTCGAGGACGGACCGGAGCCGACCGGCCTTCGCTACTGCCTGAACTCCGCGGCCCTCATCTTCGTTCCCGAGGGCGAGGAGCCACCACAGATTGTGAAGGATTACGAGGCACGGTACGGCGAGTAGCCCGCTCACGCGACGACGCCGACCGCCGACCGCAAAGAAGATCACTGCACACCCCGTGTACGCACGGGGTGTTTCTGTTATATTTATGCGAGCATGTTGAGGAGGTCTTCATGAAGGTGAGATGGCGTGGCGCGGCTATCCTCGTCGTGGCGATAGCCCTGATATCGGCGCCGGCCGGCTGCGGCGGCGGCGGGGAGGAGATCTCCGTCGAGGAGGCGGAAGGCCGACAGGACCTCGCCCGGAACGAGCTGCTGGAGAAAACCGTTCGCAAGCCCGGGCCCGGAGAGTGGGTGGAAGGCAGCATCGGGGGAACCTGGGTGGCCTCCATCGACAATGACCCCAAAACCTTTAACCCGGTCAACGTTACCGATTCGGAGACCGACTCGATTGTCGGCGTGCTCTACGACTACCTCGTCGACTACGACCCCTACGAGCGGGAGTGGACGCCCAACCTTGCCGACTGGGAAATCGAGGTCGACGAGGAGGCAGGCACTCTGAGGGTTGTCTTCACTCTTCGCGACGACCTCTACTGGACAACTCCGGGGCAATCCGCCGAGGACGGCGTGAAAGTCACCTCCGACGACGTCGTCTACTGGTACCGAGAGATCGCCGGAGATCCGGCGTTCCAGATGAGCTCGAACGCCCAGCAGTACGTAAGGATGCCCGACGGCAGTCAGGAGCGCATCACCGCGGAGAAGATCGACGAGCGACGATTCGCGCTGAACTATCCGCGTATCGTCGCAAACCCGCTCCTCTCCTCCAATATGGAGTTCGGCCCCCGCCACATCTACAAGCCCGCCAAGGACGAGGGCGGGGTGGAAGGCGTGCTCAACCTCTACAGCGTGGACAGCGAGGTCACCGAGATTCCGTCCCTCGGTCCCTACCACATCGTGGAGTACTCACCGGGCGTGCGCCTCGTGATGGAGCGAAATCCCGATTACTGGAAACAGGACGAGTGGGGCACCGGCATCCCCTATGTCGAGCGGGCGATTTATCGCATCGTCCCCGACCGGAATACCGAGCTCCTGCTCTTCCTCGACGGCACCAAAGACTCCTACAGCGCCCGCCCGGAGGATCTCGACCAGCTTCTCGGCCGCGAGGACCCCGATTACACCGTCTATAACGGCGGCGAATCGTTAGGCTCGTCGCTTATTTCGTTCAATCAGAATCCCGGGAATCTCGACCCGGCGAAGCACGCCTGGTTCACACAGAAAGAGTTCCGCCAGGCCATGAGCTCGCTGCTCAACCGCGAGCGGATCGTGAGGCAGGTCTACCGCGGTCTCGCCGCCCCGGCGCAACACTTCTTCGCCCGTGCGAACCCCATGTTCGACCCCGATATCGAGCTCGAGTACACATATGACCCCGAACGCGCGGTGGAGCTCCTCGCCGACATCGGCATCGAGCCGGACGAGGAGGGGATCATGCGTGACGCCGAGGGCAACCCCATCGAGTTCGACATCAACATGGGCGCCGAAAGCACACTCGCGATCGACATGGCGAACATATTCGCCGACGAGCTCGACAAGGTCGGCATAACCCTCAACGTGCGGCCCATCGACTGGCAGGCCCTGATCGAGCGGCTCACGAGCACCTACGACTGGGACGCGGTCACCATCGGCCTGGGAAGCAATTACTGGCCCACCGGCGGATCCAACGTATGGCCGTCCCACGGCAATCTCCATCTGTGGCGGCCGCTGCAGGAGGAGCCCGCCACCGAGTGGGAGGCCCGCATCGACCGGTTGTATAACGAGGGGAGGTTTACCATCGACGAGGAGCAGCGAAAGGAGATCTATGACGAGTTTCAGCGGATCATTCTCGAGGAGCTCCCCGTGATCTATACCGTGCACACCCTCTCCTTCCTCGGCGTGCGTGACAAATGGGCGAACGTGTACTACGACACACTGGGCGGGCTGGATACCGAGCGGGTCTTTCTCGAGGACCAGGAGTGAGACGCGCCTGAGCGATGAAACGGCTTGTCACCCTTCTGCAACAGGCGGGGCGCCCGCTCATGCCGGTGTTCGCAAAGCTCTACGCCTTCCGCGGCCGACATCCGCTGGCGGTCTTCGTCGCCACCCGGGCGGTCGCGATGGCGGCCATCCTGCTCGTCCTGGGCCTGCTGGTATTCGGGCTCATGTCGCTCTCGCCCGGGAACATCGTGGACAACTATGTCCGCAGCCGCATGCTGATGCAGGCGGAGTTCCGGCAACAGGACAACATCTACAGTGAAGAGGCTATCGAGGCGGCAAAGGAGCGGCTCGGACTCAACGATCCCTTCTACGTGCAGTACGGACGGTGGCTCAAGCAGGTCTTCGTCGATCGTGATCTCGGCAGGAGCCTGATTTCCCGAGCCCCCATCCTGTTTCTCGTGCGCGACAGGATGGTGAACTCGCTCATCCTGAATCTCATATCACTGTTCTTCCTCACCATCATCTCCTTCGGGCTCGGGATATACTTCTCCTCCAAGGTCGGCACGCGGGTCGACCTCGCGGCCACCTTCACCGCGTTGTTTCTCCACGCCTTTCCGGGCATCCTCCTGCTCATCCTGCTGCAGCTCTTTGCCCACGTCTCGGGTGTCTTTCCCATCACCGCCTACCCGGACTTCCCCTTCCGGGAGGCCCCGACGAGGTTCGTGTTCAGCTACGTCCACCACATCATCCTGCCGCTGATCGGCGCCTTCCTCAGCGGAATCGGCGGTACGATGCGGATGATCCGCGCGACCATGCTCGATCAGCTCGGGAGGCCCTACATCACCTCGCTCCGGAGCCGTGGCGTGCCCGAACGGCGCGTGTACCTCGCCCACGCCTTCCGAAACACGCTCAACCCCTACATCACCTCAAGCGCCAACCTGTTTGCCGGGCTGTTCTCCGGCTCCCTGATCCTCGAGATCATCTTCTCCTACCCGGGAATCGGGCGCTTGATGTACGAGGCGGTGCGGCAGGAGGACATAAACCTCGTGCTTGCGAACATCATGTTCATCAGCTTCCTGATTCTCCTCGGCATGGTGGTCGCCGATATCCTGCTCGCGGTAGTCGACCCCCGCATCAAGTACGGGAGCGAGTGAGGCGATGCGACGTTTTCTCTACCGGCTGTACAGACGAAAGGTGGCCCTCGTCTCGGTAATCGTCCTCATTGTGCTCTACGGAGGGATGTTCTTTGCCGAGTTCATCTCTCCCTACCGGCACACCACCGTGTTCGAGGAGCACGCCTATCATCCGCCGAACTTCCGGCTCCACTCCGAGCGTCTCGGCTTCCGGCCCCAGGTACAGAAGACCATCCTCGTGGACCAGGTAAACTACCGCTACATGCGACTCACGGACGTCTACGTCCCGGTACGGCTCTTTGTGCGCGGACCGGAGTACAAGCTCTGGAACCTCATCCCGATGAACGTCCACCTCTTCGGCACAACCGAGCCCTACCGGGAAGGCGAAACCTGGGAGGACGGCGGGCAGACCTATCCCGTCTATCTTTTCGGCGCCGACAACCTCGGGAGGGATCTCTTCTCGCGGGTGCTCTACGGCTCGCGCATCTCTCTCACCATCGGGTTTCTCGGAATCGCCATCTCCCTCACCCTCGCCATCATCTTCGGGGGCCTCGCCGGCTACTACGGCGGGGCAACCGACTGGATCATCATGCGAGTCGCCGAGCTCTTCATCCTTGTGCCGGGCCTCTACATGATTTTGTTCCTGAGGTCCATACTCTCACGTGATCTGAACTCGGGCCAGGCCTTCATCATCATCACGGTCATCCTGTCCCTCGTGGGCTGGCCGGGGAGCGCCCGGCTGATTCGAGGGCTCGTGCACAGCATAAAGCGGGAAGACTTCATAACCGCGGCGCAGCTTCAGGGGGTGCCGCCGCTGGTCATCATCTTCAAGCAGATCATCCCGCAGATGTCTTCCATACTGATCGTCAGTATCGCCCTCGGCATCCCGGGATTCATACTCGGAGAGACCGTGCTCTCCTACCTCGGGCTCGGCATCGTGGATCCCGCGGTAAGCTGGGGCTCACTGCTCAATCGGGAGGTGACCTCCCTCACGAACCTCAGCAATTTCCCGTGGTTTCTCTATCCCGGGCTGTTCCTGCTTGTGACCACGCTTGCGTTCAACTTCCTCGGCGATCTCTTACGGGACGTCTTCGACCCCTACTACCGGGAGAAAACGGGCTGATGAGTTTGCTCGAAGTCACCGATCTGCACATCGATTTCGCCACCGAGCAGGGACTGCTGCATGCGGTGCGCGGCGTGGACTTCGCCCTCGAGGAAGGAGAGGTTCTCGGTATTGTCGGGGAGAGCGGATCGGGGAAGAGCGTCACCGCCCACTCGACGATGCGCCTGCTGCCGCCGAACGCGCAGTATGCGCGCGGAGACGTGCTGTATCAGGGAGCGTCGGTGTTCGGCTTCGGCTACGAGCGGCTGCGGAGCTTTCGCGGACGGGAGATCGGCGTCATTTTCCAGGAACCGGGCCGGTCCTTCGATCCCATCTACTCCATCGGCAAGACCATGGCGGAAACCATCCGCGCACACGAGCCGGAGCTCAGCGAGGCGGAGATCCACGAGAAGTCGGTCCAACTGCTGAAGGAAACGAACGTCCCCTTTCCCGAGGACCGCCTGTCGAACTTTCCGCACCAGTTCTCCGGCGGCCTGCTGCAGCGCATCATGATCGCCCTCGCCCTTGCCTCCGACCCCAAGGTGCTCATCGCCGACGAGCCGACGACCTCCCTCGACGTCACGATACAGGCGGGCATTATCGACCTTCTGATCCGCCTCAAGGAGGAGCGAAACCTTTCCATCATCTTCATCACGCACAACCTGGCGCTTATATCGGGAATCGCCGATCGCATCGTGGTGATGTACGCGGGGCTCGTCATGGAGCAGGGGCCGACCAGTGAGGTGCTCGCCGCCCCCCGGCACCCCTACACGCGCGCGCTGCTGAACTCCATCCTCGATCTCGGTCGCCACTACACCGACACGCCGATTACCGCGGTAGCCGGGACGGTACCAGATCCTTACAGCCCGGAAGCCGGCTGTCCATTCGCACCCCGCTGCCCCCTTGCCGAGGCCGCCTGCCGGGAGGCGATCCCTCCCTTCATCGAGGACGGACACCTGCACAGATGCCGCTTCCCGGGGGTGAAGGAGTAGCCATGCTCGAGCTCAGCGATGTACACAAGCGCTACGACCTGCAGGCGGGCTTCTTCGCGCCGGTGGGCCGCTACGTCTACGCGGTCAACGGTGTCAGCCTGACGGTGGGAGAGAACGAGGTCTACGGCCTCGTCGGCGAGTCGGGTTGCGGGAAGACCACCACCGCCCGGCTCGTCGTGCGCATGCACGACATCGACTCCGGGGTGCTCCGCTTCACCGATCGCCACGGGAGAGTCTTCGACATTCCGGAGCTCGACAAGCACGAGCTGAGCATCCTCAGAAGCCGCGTGAAGTACATCTTCCAGGATCCGGCAAAGTCCCTTAATCCCCGGATGAACGTCGAGGATATCCTGTTGACCGGCTACCGCTACTCGCCCTTCTGGCCCGGCAAAAAGCAGGCCCTCGAAGAGGCAACGCGCATTCTCAACGACGTGGGCCTCAATCCAGGTGACCTCGACCGCCGGCCGGCGGACTTCTCCGGCGGGCAGCGACAGCGCATCGCCATCGCCCGCGCCCTCATGGCCAAGCCCGAGCTCCTCATCTGTGACGAAGTCGTCTCCGCCCTCGATGTCTCCATTCAGGGGCAGATCCTCAATCTTCTTCTACGCCTGAAAGAAGAGCACAAGCTCTCCATGCTCTTCATCGCGCACGACCTCGCGGTCGTCTCCTACATCTCCGATCGTATCGGTGTAATGTATCGCGGCCTCCTCATGGAGGAGGCGCCGACGCGGGCCCTCGTGGCGGAACGCCGCCACCCCTACACCAGGCACCTCTACGCCGCCATTCCGCAGCTCGACCCCACCCGGCGCATCACCCGCAGCCCCTACACCCAATTCGCCGAGACGCCGGATCCGACCGTGAGCCCGCTTTCGGAAGGCGCAAGCGGGGCCCAGGCCGGCGCCGCCGGGGCCGACCACGCCCAGCGGCGCGGCCCGGCGGCCGCGCGCCCCGGCATGGAAGAGGTGGGACCGGGACACTACGTGTCGGTGTACTTTCGCGAGGAGAGCGGAACTCGGGAAGCTGAAGACGCCGGACTCAGCCGATGAACGTGTCGTCTGTAACGTGGGGTATATAGCAGCGTGTTGGTGAGTGGACACGCAAATTGGGGCGACACCGACGGTTGCGGGCCAAACGCGTTTCACGTTTTCGTCCGACGCACCCTATCGCGTAAAGCTCGACGTCCTGCAACGACTTATCGGGCCTTCACCAACACGCTTCTTGATACCTTACGAGGCGCGGGGCCCGGAGCCCCACCCAGAGTCCGACGCCGAGGAGAACCGCGCCCAGCAGAACGAGCACCAGGTAGCCGGGCGGACCTCCATGAAACACCGCGGGTACGGCAACGCCCGAGAGGGCGAGCACGGCACCCGCGCCGGCGATGAGAGCGCCGATCCAGATGAGCACGGTGCCGAGTATGGCTATTCGGCGGCGCCGGCGCTCGAAGCACTCGGCGACGATCTGAACCCAGCGAAACGCCTTGGTCTGATCGACATCGTAATGCTCGGCGATCCGTCTACCGATCTCAACAAGCTCCGTGCCCGAACGGAGCTCCGCCAGCATCTCCGGAAGGGCGCGAGCGGACTTCTCCGCATCGAGCCGGCGTTGCTCCTCAATGGTCACGGCAGTTGCCTCCGCCCGCACCGAACGGACCGTTGCACTCGTCACGGCCCCGGCCGAAGCCGTACGGCG
Source organism: uncultured Spirochaetaceae bacterium (assembly GCA_964635245.1). Classification (GTDB taxonomy): domain Bacteria; phylum Spirochaetota; class Spirochaetia; order DSM-27196; family PWMO01; genus JAAAOH01. The sequence goes on along the minus strand of CAZWNS010000026.1, from coordinate 16,880 downwards.
CAAGAATCCCGACGACCACGAAGACCGCGCCCAGTCCGGCAAACACGAGTGTGCTCCCCCACAACCCCCAGGCGGAGCCGAGTCGGCTCGTCGCCGGCTCGTCGGGGTCGTAGTAGACCGGCACACGCTCGTCGATCTCGTAGACGCGGGAGTTACGGCCCGAGGGCGCGGTAAACTCCAGCCGCCGTCCCGCCGGGGTATCGAAGGACACGGTTGGGTAGTACAGAACACCCGCGTCCCCGCCGATGAACGGTGGTGCCGCGCCCTCTACCCGCTCGTAGCCTGTGACCGTGCCCTGAACCTCGCGGGCGCCCTGCATGAACAGGAGCGTTCCTATCGCCTGGATGACGCCCGCGAGAACCAGCACCCCGCCTATGAGCTTGAAGGCGTTTCCGAACAGTTGTCGTGCGTCCATGGTCGAGAACAAATATACTACGGGGCATACGGGGGACGGCAACGGTAACGGAATCGGCCGTAGTGCTTATGGGCGGCCGGGAAGCGCTCAGCCGCGCGTAGCCGGCCCAACCGCCGCGCCCCGTGGCGGAGTGGGACACTTCGTTCAAGCTTTACCGATTCGCTCGGCTTTTGTATCTTTAGGCCATGGAACAGACCACCGACACGAAAAAAGCCATACTCGATCTCGAGGGGGCGAACTGCACGTCCTGCAGCATCGCCATTGAGCATCTGGGCAGGAAGCTCGACGGGGTTCACGACATTATGGTCGATCGGGGCACGAGTACGGTGCAGGTCGAGTACGAGGGCGACATCAAGACCCTCGACAGGATCTGCGACTTCGTCGACCGGCTCGGATACCACGCATCGATTCGGCAGACGGAGGAATAGACCCCGCGCGCCTCAGGTCGGCACCGCCTCACTGTCCTTCATGCCCGCGATACGCGAGTTGAGTCGGGACAGTCGTTGCGCCAGCAGCCTGGCGAGGAAGATGCCGTAGTGCGGGTTTTCCTTGATTGCGTTGACGAAACTGTTCTTCGAGATACGGATGAGGCCGGTTCTCCCGCGCGAGATCACCGTAGCCGAGCGGCGATCGTTGAGCAGGAACGACATCTCGCCGAGAAACATGTCTTCAGGCCCGAGGCTGGTGATGTGCTCACCCCCGGAGTACACGTCGAACCGACCGGAGACGATGTAGTACAGGTAGTTCGATTCCTCTCCCTCGGTGAACACCACGTCACGGTCCGCGAAGAGCGTCTCCTCCTGGTCCTGGAAGATGCCCGGCACGGCGTTTACCTCACGCGTGGGATGGGACAGCTCGAATGAAACCTCGTTTCCGGCGTCGTTGTACTGCAGATTCTCCATGTAATGGCTGGTCATGATGATGCCGTGACCGTGCGGCGCGAAGTTCGGCCCCTGTGAGTTGGAGGTGATCCGCGAACGCCAGTCGAATCCCCGGCCCTCGTCGCGAATGCGGAAGTAGGATCGTTCCGGGGTAATACGATAGGTGAAGTGCACCCGCTTCTTGCGGACTTCCGGCTTCCGAGCCTTTCGGCGAATAAGATCGATGATGTCCCTGTGCTCCTCGAGCCAGCGGGACTTCTCCTCGTAGGAGATCTCGCAATTGCCGTGCTCCACCGCGTTCATCAGCATTTCGAAGATGCCGACGTGGAGCCGCTCCTTCGTATCGATATCGATGTAGTGCGAATTGTAGAGGAAGTTGGTGACGAGGTTTGCATAGGTATGGACGTTGAACGGATCATTGTCCATGACCAGATTGCCCGAAATGCTCCCGGTGAGGTAACTCTGTATGCCCCGCTGAAACAGGATCTGGCGGTTCTGCACGATGATGCGCAGGACCCGGAAGAAGCTCGACACGAACTGTCCACGGGGGATGAGGCTGATGATGTTCGAGTCGGGCATCTGCTGGGAAAGCTCTTTCTCCTGACTGCCGACGTGCACCCCGATGATGCCCCCGTAGTGGAGCCACGGGTCGGATTTGATCAGGTCGAGGATAGCCTCGGCGTCGACGCGTACATCGGCAAAGTTGATGATGTTTACTTCCGGAAGCTCGTACTTGAGGTACTCGAGGGCCCGCTCCGCCTCGTCAAAGAACACCGGCTCGAATACGTTGTCGAACTTTTCGCAGATGCGGAGAATCCGATCATTGACTTCATGATCGGAGCTTATGACCGGCATTTTGCGCATGATCGCCTACTCCCCGATTTGAGTATCGGCATACTACGGCAGTAGCCCGAGACGTCGGTAGATCTCCTTCGCGACCGACACACGGTTGAGGATGTAGAGGTGAAGCCCCCGCACATCATGTTCGAGCAGATCGGCGGCCTGGTCGACCGCCCACGCAATGCCGACATCCGCCGCCGCCTCGTCGTCGCCGCAGGATGCCATCCGCCGCTGGAGCTCGGCCGGATATCGCGAGCCGAGGGCGAAATCGGGGATACGGCGATAACTTCGCAGAGACGTCACCGGCATGAGCCCCGCCACGATCGGCACGGCAATCCCCGCCACGGCACATCGCTCGCGGAAATCGTAGAAATCGTGGTTGTCGAAGAACAGCTGCGTGCAGATGTAGTCGGCGCCGGCGTCCACCTTCTCCTTGAGATACGCCATTTCTTCCACCCGGTTGGGCGTTGCCGGGTGGCCTTCGGGGAATCCCGCCACTCCGATCCCGAAGCCACGGGGGTCAGGGTGGCTCCCCGTCGCATTGTAGTCCCGGATGAGGCGCACGAGGTCGATCGCATGCTCGAACTCGCCATCGCCACAACTCACACCGCTGTCTTCCCTGGGCGGATCTCCCATGAGCGCCATCACGTTGGAGATACCCCGACCGGCGTACTCGTCGAGCATCGCCCAGACCTCCTCCCGAGAATGGCACACGCTGGTCAGATGCGGCACCGGCAGAAGGTTCGTCTCCTCCCTGATCCTGAGCACGAGTTGATGCGTATTCTCCCTGGTCGTGCCTCCGGCGCCGTATGTGACACTGACGAAGCTCGGCCCGAGCTGCTCGAAATCCCTCATCGAGGACAGCAGCCGTTTCCAGGCTGCGGCGGTCTTCGGCGGAAAGAACTCGAAACTGAAGGTCGTCTCGTGCTCGGCGAAAACATCTGCGATATGGGTGTGCTCGGCGTGCCGTTCGTGGGTAGTGGGCATACTGCAGAGACTACGGGTTTCCGGCGCTTATGGCAACAAAAGCGCCTTCCCGGAGGAAGGCGCCGTTCGTGCCGTACTGGTGCTCACATGCCGAACGGAGAAATTACTTGGAGTAGAACTCGACGACCGCCTGCTCTTCGGCGATGGTCGGAATGAGGTCGCGGGTCGGAAGCACCGAAATGCTGCCCTGCAGCTCGTCCTTGGAGATCGAAAGCCAGGGCGGGACCGGTCGGCTGGAGTTTTCCGCCATGAGATGCCGCACGAGATCGCGCGTCGCCTTACGATCACGAGCTCCGATGACGTCGCCCGGCCGCACCGTGGCGGAGGGAACCGTCACCTTACGGCCATTGTGGAGAATGTGACCGTGGGAGACGAGCTGACGTGCCTGCCGGCGGCTTGTCGCCATCCCGAGGCGGTAGACGACGTTGTCGAGGCGACGCTCGAGCAGGACGAGCATGTTCGTGCCGGTCACGCCCTTCATCGCCTTTGCATGGTAGAAGAGGTTCCGGAACTGGCGCTCGGAGAGACCGTAGGCCCACTTGAGTTTCTGCTTTTCGGCAAGCTGGCGTCCGTACTCGGTCTGCCGGATGCGACCCTTCTTGGGCTCACCGGGGGGCTTGGGCTTCTTCTTGAGCAGTCGATCGTATTTGTCGTTGCCAAAGATGTTTACACCGAAACGGCGTACAATCTTACCTTTGGCTTTCTCGTTCCTGGCCATCCAAAAAACTCCTCACAACTATAACGCAGATACGTGGCGTGGGAAATCAGCCTGTGGAATACCAAAGGTATGACAGCCTCCCCAAAGTGTCAAGACCCTCCGAAGATCCGGCCGATGCGCCGCCACACGGACGAACCACCCCCGTCCCGGGGCTCCTGTTTCGAGCCTCTCGGCGGATGCTCCGCCGATCCGCGGCCCGACTGAGCCGCCGATCCGCGGCCCGACCCGCCGGCCGCCGACTCGCTGAGCTCGAAGTCCTCGCCGTACTTCCGCCGGTAGTACTCGAGCCGGTCCTCCACCGAGGTCTTGGCGGTAGGCTTGAGGTGATGTGTCTGCCGGGTGGGCTTGTGGTGCACCTGCGGATGCTTTTTCTCGCCGTCTCGTGTTGCCGCATCGCCGCCGGTCTTTGCAGGCTCGCCGCCGGTCCTTGCCGTCTCGCCGCCGGTCCTTGCCGTCTCGCCGCTGCGAGGGCGTTCACCGGCGGTTCGCCTCCCCCTCTTCGAGCTTCGGCTTCTGCCCCGGCCGCTCGAGCGGTCACTCGCGCCGCGACCGCCATGGCCGGCGTGGCCGCCTCGACCACCGGGGCCGCCTGGGCCCGCCGGGGAGCGCTCGCGTTTGACGCCGAGCTCCTTGCGCACCTGCCCCATCCATTTCCCGGCACTCGCGTCGTGCTTGAAATCCTCGTCCGTCACCCGGCCGACGGGAATCTTCATTCCAATCAGATCCTCGATTGACTCGAGGCCGTAGACGTAGCGCTCGCAGGCAAGGGATACGGCCCGCCCACTCGCCCCGGCGCGGGCCGTTCGCCCGATGCGGTGCACGTAGTTCTCGGGATCCTCCGGCAGGTCGTAGTTGATCACGATGTCGAGATTGTCGACGTGCAGCCCGCGGGCGGCAACATCGGTGGCCACGAGGAAGCGGACGCTCCCGTCCTTCATGCCGTCTATGAGTTTCATCCGTTTGCGCTGCGGCAGATCGCCCATGATGAACTCGGCCGAGAACCCGTTGTATTGCAGCCGCAGCGCCACCTCCTCGGCGGCCTGCTTGGTGTTCGTGAATATGAGCCCGTTCCGCGGCTTGTAGCGCTCGAGCAGACCGAGCACCAGGCTGAGCTTCTCATTTCGGGCAACATGGAACAGCTCCTGCTCTACCGTCTCCACCGTGATATGTTCGGGTTCGATGTCGACCTCTTCAGGATCGTTCATGTACTGCCAGGCTATGTTGCGCACCTTCGTGCTCAGCGTCGCGCTGAACAGCATCGTCATGCGCTGGTCCTTCGGCAGCATGTCACGCATCATACGGCGGATGTCGGGATAGAACCCCATGTCGAAGAGACGGTCCGCCTCGTCGATCACCACGATGCCGATGTTGTCGAAAGGCAACTTCTTCGAGGCATGAAAGTCCAGGAGCCGACCCGGCGTCCCGATGATGACGTCCACACCCTCCTTCAGCGCCTTCTCCTGAGGGCCGTAGCCGACGCCGCCGTAGAAGTTGGCTATCCGGAAGGGCAGATGCGCCCCGATTCGCTGCGCTTCACGCTCGATCTGAACGCTCAGCTCGCGCGTCGGCGCTACGATGAACGCCTGTCGCCCCTTGTAGCGCTCGTCTTCGGAGAGCAGCTGGAATATCGTGATGAGAAACGCCGCCGTCTTGCCGGTCCCCGTCTGGGACTGCACCGTCACGTCGCGGCCTTCGAGGGTATGCGTAAGTGTTCGTTCCTGCACCGGCGTGCATTCGACGAAGCCCATGTCGTCGATCCCGCGCCGGAGATCGGGGTGTAACTCTAGTTCGCTGAATTGCATCAGGCAAAAATATCCAAAATTTCGGTCTCGGACAAGTGGCGCGCTCCCTGGGGTATATAGAAGCGTGTTGGTGCCTGTCGGGACAACTCTAATCAGAGCAGGTGCTTATCCGCACGGTATGTTCACGGATACCGTCCGGCCTCACGAATCTTGCGTAGCTTCTTGCGCTGAAACGAGTCAACGGTGTTACACCAACACGGTTCTTGACACCTCAGCCGGCACGCCGAGCGAGAATCGTATCCACCGCCTCTGCGAAGCCGCGGGCGCCGCGCGCCTCGGTGACGTAGGCCGGAGGTGTGGTCAAACGCGGGGCAAAATCACGCACGTTGGCGACACCGATCGAGGAGGAGAAGGCCGCGAAGGCGGGCTCGTCGTTCGGTGAATCACCGATAAACACGCTCTCGGCATGCGCCTGCGCGACGGAGACCGCCGCGTCCCGCTCAAGGAGCAACCGCATGCAGCCGACCTTGTCGTAGTCACCCGCCCAGGCGTTGACGTGGATACTCGAGATTTTGTAGTTGAGGCCGACCTCCTCGAGCACAGCGCAGATACGATCGATCTGCGCATCCGCGAGCGGACCGACGTCCTCGGCGAAATCCACCGCGAGATCGTAGAGCCGAAAAGGTTGGTCGGCGGCAATTGCCGCCTCGGGCACCTCTTCGAGCACCCGGCGCCGCGCCTCCTCGAGCCGGGCGAGACCGGCGAGACGATCCTCTTCCGGCAGGACATATACCCGGTGCATGCGGCGCTCGGCACGGTCGTAGGAGAAGTAGAAGGCGCCGTTCTCGCCGACCACGGCGTCCACCGGCCACATCCGCGCGATATGGTCGCACCAGCCCGCCGGGCGTCCGGTTACCGGAACCACCTTGACGCCCGCCTCGTGGAGCCGCCACATGGCCTCGAGGCTCGAGGCAGGCAGAAGCCCCTCATCGGTCATGGTGTCGTCGATGTCGGAGAAGAGATACCGCAGACGCCTGCACAGCTCCGGCGCGATGGCGGAGATCGGCTCCATGGCTATCGGTGTATCCGGCCGGTTTCGATGAGCGCGTCCACATCGATGTCCGCATACTTCGTGAACGTCTGCTCGGCGTTCGGCAAGTGCGCGGCCTCCCCGACGCCCACACAGTACATCCCGGCCGCCAGGCCCGCCTCGACGCCGCTCTCGGCGTCCTCGAAGACGACACAGCGGTTCGGCGGAACACCCAGCCGTTCAGCGCTCAACTGGAAGATCTGCGGGTCCGGCTTGCTCCGGTCGAGGTCGTGTCCGGTCACGAAGGCGTCGAAAAACTCCTCGAGCCCAAGCGAGTTGACGACAGTCATTGCGTTGCGGCTGCCGGAGGCGAGCGCGGTCTTCACTCCCCGCTCGCGCAGCGCTGCGACGAACTCCAGCGCGCCCGGATAGAGATCCTCCTCGTTGATGTCTTCGAGCAGCTTCTGATAGTAGCCGTTCTTGCGATCGGCAAGCTGCTTCTTCACCTCCTCAGGGAGCTCCACGCCGTTGTGATCGAGGATGACCTGCAGGGACTGCATGCGCGAGACGCCGCGCAGCTGGTGGTTGAGCGTTTCGTCAAAATCCCACCCCTCATCGTCGGCAAGGCGCTTCCAGCCGAGATAGTGGTAGCGGTCGGTGAACGCGATGACGCCGTCCAGGTCGAAGAGTGCGGCCTCGATGAGCTTCGCCATAGTCTTTGCTCCTGTCTTCCCCGCTCCCGCGCCGACCGCTGCTATGCTTCCTGCTGCAGCTGCCTTTCAATCTTCGCCCACGAGTCCCGCAGGGACACCGCGCGATTGAACACCGGGCGCTCCGGGGTGAAGTCTTTGCCGTCGGGCGCAAAATACCCGTGACGCAGAAACTGATACGTTGTTCCCACCTGCGCTTCGCGCAGCACGGGCTCCGCCTTGCAGTCGGCATAGGTCTCCAGCGACGCCGGATTCAGGAAGTCGATAAAGTCACCGCCCTCCTTCTCCCGCTCCACGGGGTTCGGCACGGTGAAGAGCCGGTCGTAGACGCGCACCTCGGTATCCACCGCATGGGCGGTACTCACCCAGTGGAGCGTGCCCTTCACCTTGCGCCCGTCCGGCGTCGAGCCGCCGCGGGACTCCGGATCGTAGGTACAGCGCAACTCCACGACTTCGCCCGCATCGTCCTTTATGACCTCGGTGCAGGTGATGTAGTAGGCGTGCTTGAGCCGCACTTCCCTGCCCGGAGCGAGGCGAAAGAACCTCTTCGGTGGATCCTCGCGGAAATCCTCCCGATCGATGTAGATCTCCCGTGAAAACGGAACCATGCGCGCACCGGCGTCGGGGTCCTCGGGGTTGTTCTCCGCCTCAACATCCTCGACCTGCCCCTCGGGATAGTTCTCGATGACCACCTTCAGTGGCTTGAGCACGACCATCACCCGCGGTGCGGTCCTGTTGTGCTCCTCGCGCAGAAAATACTCGAGCAGCGCAATGTCGAGCACGCTGTTGGTCTTCGACACGCCGATATGGCGGCAGAACTTCCTGATCGCAGCCGGGCTGTAGCCCCGGCGCCGCATGCCCGTGAGCGTCGGCATCCGCGGGTCGTCCCACCCGGAGACGTGGCCCTCGTTCACCAGCCGCAGCAGCTTCCGCTTCGAAAGCACCGTGTAGCTGAGGTTCAGTCGCGCGAACTCTATCTGCCGTGGTCGGTCGCTCGGAGCCTCCAGGGCCTCGAGGAACCAGTCGTAGAGCGGACGATGATTCTCGAACTCGAGGGTGCAGATCGAGTGGGTGATTCCCTCGATCCAGTCGGACTGGCCGTGCGCCCAGTCATAGGTCGGATAGATACACCACTCGTCGCCGGTGCGCTGATGGTGGGCGTGACGGATGCGGTACATGATGGGATCGCGCAGATTGAGATTGGGCGATGCCATGTCGATCTTCGCCCGCAGCACGTGCGACCCGTCGGGAAACTCGCCGGCACGCATACGCTCGAAGAGGTCGAGGTTCTCCTCCACGCTGCGGCTGCGGAAGGGGCTCTCGACGCCGGCATCGGTCGGCGCGCCGCGCTGCTCGCTCACCTGCTCCGCCGACTGGCTGTCCACGTAGGCCTTGCCGTCGCGGATGAGCTTGAGGGCGAACTCGTAGAGCTTATCGAAATAGTCGGAGGCATAGTACTCACGATCGTCCCAGTCGTAGCCGAGCCAGCGCACGTCCTCCTTGATCGAGTCGACGTACTCGAGCTCCTCCTTTTCCGGGTTCGTGTCGTCGTAACGGAGGTTGCACTTCCCACCGTAGTCCTCGGCAATGCCGAAGTTCAGGACGATGGACTTTGCGTGCCCAATGTGGAGATAGCCGTTTGGTTCCGGCGGGAAGCGCGTGTGCACGCGGCTCCCATATGTGTTCCGTTCGAGGTCTTCATCGACGATGTCTCGGATGAAGTCGCGGGAGCCGGAATCGGCCGGTGTCGAATCACTCATGTCCGTGCTCCAATCTGCTTTCGCTCGAATCTATCAGAGTACCGGCGCCGCGGCAACCGGTGCTGCGGCAATCGGCGCGTCGCGCACCGGCGGTAGTAAGCCGAGCCGCGAATGTGGTAAGCTCCCGGCGCGATCACAGTCCGATGCCTGCAGGAGGTGAGCCGTGCTGACCATTGCCGTTGCGCAGACGAAACCGACGTTTCTCGACAACTTCGCCAACTATGAGAATGCCTTCGAGCTCATCGAGAGCGTGCACGCCGACATCTACCTCTTCCCCGAGCTCTTCCTCTCCGGATACACATTCTCCACACGGGACGAGGTGGAGAGCATCGCCCTCCCGCGACGCAACACATATTTCGACGGATTTCGCACACTCTCCCGCGAACGCGGCATCGGCATCTGCGGCGGGTACGCCGAGGCCGGCGACACCACCGTCTACAATTCCTCCTTTTTTATCGGAGACGGCGAGCTCCTCGCGCACTACCGCAAGGCCCATCTCTTCTACCGCGAAACCCAGTTCTTTACGCCCGGTGACAGCGGCTTCTCGGTGTTCGAGTACAAGGGCGCGCGTCTCGGCATGATGGTGTGCTTCGACTGGATCTTCCCCGAGGCGGCCCGCTCGCTGGCCCTGCTCGGCGCGCAGATCATCCTTCATCCGTCGAACCTCGTCCTGCCCTACTGCCAGCGGGCGATGTACGCGCGTTCGGTGGAAAACCGCGTCTACATCGCCACGGCCAACCGCGTCGGCACCGAGAGCAACACCCTCGGCGATGAGCTCACCTTCACCGGGCAATCCCAGGTGGTCTCGCCGAACGGCACCTACATCCTCACATTCGGAGAGACCGAGCAGGCAATACGCACCGTGGACGTCGACCCGACCGCGGCCGACGAGAAGAACCTGAATCAGTTCAACAACATCTTTGATGATATGCGCCCGGAAATGTATTGTACGGGTACCAGGTGATAACTGACAGGTCATGCGCGATTCGAACCCATTCAGATTGCGGCGACAGCGCTCGGCTCTCGACCGCCGACAAGCCGGACTCCGGCGTACGACGCGCCGCCGCGGTCCCTCTCGCCTCCCCCTGAAACACCTGCGAGAGAGCGAGGAGAAGTACCGCCAGATCTTCGAGAACGCCAACGACGCGATCTACCTGTTCGAGCTCGACGACCGCGGGCTGCCCGGCCGTATTCTCGAGGTGAATGAGGTGGCCTGCCGCAGGCTCGGCTACACCCGCGAGGAATACCTCACCATGGACCCGGCCGAGCTCGACGCACCGGAGACGGACGTCGACATCCCCGAGAGCATGGACCACCTGCGCGCGAAGGGCCACGAACAAATCGAGCTCATCCATCTCGCGAAGGACGGAACGCGTATACCGGTGGAGGTCAGCTCTCATCTGTTCCGGATAAACGGCAAAACGCGTCACCTGTCGATTGTGCGCGACATTCGCGAGCGCAAGCAGGCCGAGCAACGGATGCGAGACTCACTTCGCGAGAAAGAGGCGCTCCTGCAGGAGCTCCACCATCGGGTGAAGAACAATCTGCAGCTCGTCTCGAGCCTTATCAACCTGGAAAGCCAAGCTATCGGCGAGCGTGCCGCCGTGGATTTGCAGGCGCGCGTGCGCGCGCTCGCCCTGGTGCACGAAGTACTCTACAGCGTGGAGGATCTGTCCACGAGCCGCTTCGACGAGTATCTCACGACCCTCGTCGGCGAGCTGCAGCTCATCTATGACACCGGCTCGCTGCGTGTGGAACTCACGCTCGAGCCGAGAATCCTCCCGATCGATACCGCCATTCCGCTCGGGCTCCTGGTAAACGAGGTCATCTCGAACGCTTTCAAGCATGCCCACCCCGACGGAGAAGAGGGCGTGGTGCAGGTCGAGCTCTCGGGCAACGGCGGGACCCTGGTACGGATTACCGACGACGGAGTGGGCCTGCCCGAGGATGCCGGCACCGAAAACTCCCTCGGCCTCGTTCTCATCGACGAGCTTTCGAGGCAGCTGAACGCCACCGTCGAAGTCTCCCGAGAGGGAGGTACGACATACCGTATCTACATTCCGGAGGCCCCGAATGTCCGACCATGAAGTGACACACGACACCGAAATGACGACGTTCTCAGTCGAGCTCGATGGCGCGGAAGCCGTGCTGATGTACCTGCCGGTCGGCGAAGACATGCTCGACTTCAAGGACACCTACGTCCCGCCGGAGCATCGGGGCCGCGGGGTTGCCGCGGCGCTCGCGGAGGCCGCATTCGCGTACGCGAGGGAACACGGCTACCGGGTCATTCCCACCTGCCCCTACATCGAAACCTATCTCAAACGCCATCCCGAGTACGAGGATCTCGTCACGCGACGCCGCTGAAGCCGGTAGAGGCGTAGCGAACCTGCTCGCCGAGCTCCTCACGGAGAATATCGAAGGCCGCTCTGCCGGTACAGTGTCCGGTGTAGAGAGCCCTCACGTCCGAAAGCCGTCGGGCAAGGTCGCGCACACGCCCCTCTTCCTCACCCTTCAGGTGAAAGCCGCCGATCACGCCGCGCACGGATCCGTGGGTGGACGCCTCGGCCACGATGTTGGCGATGCCTGAGTGCGAGCACCCGGTGACCACCTGTATGCCGTCGGGCTGCTCCACCCACAGGAAGAGCTCTTCCTCGAAGGGATCGAGCTCGAGCTCTCCGTCGGCCCTGCGGTAGAGATCGCGGTTGCCGGACGGCCTCGGATGGGGTCGTTCGGGGACCACGGAGACGCCCACACCGGGGGCCACGGTAGCCACGTCGACGACCTCCCGGATGCGGTCGCGGTGGGCCGCCCACAGCTCGGTATCAAGCCCGATGAAGCGGGTGCTCCCGCCGCGGACGGAATACCGCGGTGTGGTAATGCCCCGGCCCGCAAATACCGGCGCGTGAGTGTTGCGCTCGAAGAAGGTCCTAAGCCCACCGGTGTGGTCGGCATGCGCGTGGGAAAGAACCAGCGCATCGGCCTCCTCGATACGAATGCCGAGCCGATCGGCGTTCTCGGCAAACGCCGAGCTCGCGCCGGTGTCGAAAAGGACCTTCGCCTCGCCCGTTTCGAGCCACATTGAGATCCCGTGCTCAGCTCGCAGGTCATCGTTGCTTCGTTCGTTTTCGACGAGTATCGTGAAGTGCATACGCCATTGTAACACGCCCGCGGCTGCTTTGGTGCCCCTCCAGTGGACGCCACGCACCACCCTGCCGTACCTTGACCGGCAAGGGACGTGAAAGCATGCATGGGCAAACCAGCCGGACTGACGCCGGGCGGCGGCGTGTGGCGATCGTGGGCGCGGGAATCAGCGGGCTCGCTGCGGCGCGCAGGCTGGTCGCCGCGGGTATGGCGGTAACCGTATTCGAGCGCGGACGAGGCCCCGGCGGTAGGGCCGCACGGCGACGGGTGCCGGGATTCGAGTTCGACCACGGCGCCCAGTACTTCACCGCCCGCTCCCGGGCCTTCGCCGATCAGACTGAGGCCTGGGTCGAGGCGGGAGTCGCTGCGGTGTGGTCGCCGCGCATGGCGACCGCAGGGGACGGAAAACTGCGCCCCAAGAACTCACGCACTACGCGATACGTCGGCGTACCGGGGATGAGCGCCCTCACCCGCAGCCTCGCCGAAGGTCTCGACCTGCGAACGCGAACCGGCGTTGCCTCGGCGGCGCCGCAGCGTGATGCAGGCGACCCCAATAGAGCAGCGCAGTGGGAGCTCGAGGTTTCGACCGGGGACGGAGGAGCCGGCAAGCAAAAGGTCGGCCCATTCGACGCCCTCCTTCTCGCCTGCACTCCGCGGCAGGGGCTCCCGCTCCTTGACGCTGCGCCGGGGTTTGCCGCACGGGCTCAGGAGGTGACCTTCGATCCCGTCTGGGCGGTGCTCCTCGGGTTTGATCACCCGCCGGAGCTCGCCGCCGACGCCGTCTTCATCGAACACCCGGCGCTGAGCTGGGCAGCGCGCAACGACTCAAAGCCGGGTCGCTCCGGAGGCCCCGCCTGGGTGCTGCATGCGACAGGATCATGGTCCCGTGGCCGTGAAGAGGATGCACCCGAATCCGTTGTAGCCGAGCTCCTGCCCGCTTTCGAGGAGGCCGTCGGTCTGCGTCTGCCGGAGCCTGTCTACGCCGCCGCGCACCGCTGGCGCTACGCCCGGTCCCGCACCGCCCTGACCGAGAAATCGCTCTGGGACGCCGACTTGAACGTGGGAATGTGCGGTGATTGGTGCTCAGGCGCGCGTATAGAGGGAGCCTTCGAAAGCGGACTCGCAGCGGCTCGGCGGCTACTGGACCCCCGGGCCGGGAGCCCCGCCGGCTGAGGCCGTTTCTACGGGCACCGGCTCCGACCGGCTCCAGGAGTCGGGGCGTTGCCGCGTGGTGAAGATGCTTCGCCCTTCGAAACCATCGGCATCGACGAAGAACGCGCGAAGTGACCCCGGCAACTCGGCGCGAAGCGCGTCGGAGATGGAAACCGCACCCGGCTCGGTGGCGGCCTTTTCGAGGTGTGCTGCGAAGTTGATGGTCTCGGATATGATTCGCCCGGTATCGTTCATGTAGCGTACCGCTCCGCGGTCCATGCCGATCCGGACGGAGATCGGCGCCGTGATGGGTTTCTCGGGCCTGGCGTTGAACACGGGCAGCGTCGCCTGAATCTCGAGTGCGCACTGAACGGCGCGCACCGCGTCGTTTTTCATGGAGAACGCCATCACCCCTCCGTCTCCGGCCCAGGACCATATGCGGCCGTCGTAGTGCGCCAGTCGATCTCTCAGGAAAGCCCAGAACTGATAGTAGAGCCGTTCCATGGTCCGCCGACCGGACCCGCGAACCAGGGATGAACTCCCCACGATGTCCACACTCGCAACGGTCACCCGATACTCACGCCCCTCGCGAAGCGCGCCCCAGTTCGGCAATTCCTGCAGGTCCCGGGAGCTCTCGCGGAGCTTTCGGCGCTCGAAGTCATAGACGTAGCCGGCCCGCGCGAGGTTCAACAGAAAGATCTCCAGCTCCTTGATTGCAACACGACGCCCCATGAGCGAAGAGCCGTCCGACTCGATGAGCAGCTGAACGAGATCGGAGACCTTCTTCTTCTCCACACATGCTTCCACGAGCGTCTGAGCCGCATCCCGGACCGGCACGGTGACGTGATTATGCCGGTTCGTGAGGCGGTGCAGATCGAACTTCCGGAGGACGAGAGTTCCGAGCTCCGAGATCTCATCACTATTGAAGCTGCTCGAAAGCAGCTCTATCAGCCCCGCGCGTAAACTCGCGTCGAGCATATCGAGTACCTCCAGTGAGACGTAAGAACGTGTGGGCGTTTTTGGTCAATTTGGACCTTTATTATGAAGCTATCGGCCAATAAATGCAAGAGGCCACGCGCCCGTCATTCGAGCGACATCCAGGTGGACCCGGCTTTGGCGGACTCGACCGCGCGTTCTATGAAGAGCATGCCCCGCAGTCCGTCGTGCACGTCGGGGAAGTCGTACTCATCCCCGGCCATGGGGCTGCCGTCGAGGTGGCGTCGAACCGCCTCGATGAATCCATTGTAGACATTGGCGAAGGCTTCGAGGTAGCCCTCCGGATGTCCCGAGGGAACACGGGCAACGGAGCTCGATACATCGGAGACGTAGGGGGCATTTCGACTCCAGGTTTCCTTGGGCCTGCCGTAACGGTAGACGCCCATGTGGTTCGGGTGTTCCTGGTCCCACACCACGGCCCCCCCCGAGCCATACGCCTTGATGCGCAACGCGTTCTCCTCACCGGTGGCGATCTGGCTGATGGCAACGGTTCCCTTGCCGCCGCCTGAGAGGCGGATGAGAACATTGGCATCCTCATCGAGCACGCGGTCGGGCAGAAAGGTGCTGGTGTCGGCACAGAGCTCCGTGATCTTCTCGCCGGTGATGTACTCGAGGAGGTTCACTGCGTGCGAACCTATGTCGCCGAGCGCACCTCCCGCCCCCGACTGCGCGGGATCGGTGCGCCACACCGCCTGCTTCATACCCTCCTTTTCGTGAGGGTACATGAGAAAGTCCTGCAGATACTCCACCATCACCTTTCGCACCGAGCCCATCTCGCCGGCGGCGAACATCCGGTGCGCCTCCCGCACCAGCGGATTCCCGGTGTAGTTGTGGGTGAGGGCAAACACGAGCCCGGTCGTCTCCACGAGCTCGACGAGCTCCCGCGCCTCGTCGACGCTGTAGGTCATCGGCTTGTCACAGGCTACGTGGAAACCGGCCTGGAGAAAGGTCTTTGCCACCGGGAAGTGCATGCTGTTCGGCGTTACGATGGATACGAAGTCGATGCGATTGCCTTCCGGAAGGCGCGCCTCGGCTCGTGCCATCTCCTCATAATCGCGGTAACAGCGTGAGGGGTCGAGGTAGAGCTCCTCGCCGGTCTTCCTGGTGTTATCAGGATCCCGCGAGAATGCCCCCGCGACCAGCTCGACCTCGTTATCGAGCGCCGCGACCAGCCGATGAACGCCGCCCATGAAGGCGCCCTGACCGCCTCCGACCATCCCCATTCGTAGCTTCCGCTTCCATGATTCCATGCGTGCGCCTCCCGTGCGTGATCTACTCGAGTCCGAGCATTCGGCGATTGAGCTTTCGCTCGCTCTCGCCCCCGGCAAAATCGTCAAAGGCCACGTCGGTCGCCTCGATGATGTGATCGGTGATAAACGGCGCCCCTTCGCGTGCGCCCTGCTCGGGACTCTTCACACAGCATTCCCATTCGAGAATCGCCCACCCGCCGTAGTCGTACTCGGTAAGGAGCGTGAAGATGCGTTTGAAGTCTACCTGGCCGTCGCCGAGGGACCTGAACCGGCCGGCCCGCCCGTTCCAGTCCTGATACCCTCCGTAGACACCGACGCGACCGTCGGGGTTGAACTCGGCATCCTTCACGTGGAACGCCCGAATGCGATCGTGGTAGAGCTCGATGAAATGCGTGTAGTCGAGTTGCTGCAGCAGGAAGTGGCTCGGGTCGTAGGTGATCCCGACCGAAGGATGCTCATCGACCTTGTCGAGGAACATCTCGAAGGTGGCCCCGTCATAGAGATCGGAGCCGGGATGGAGCTCGTAGCCGAAGGTGACGCCCCTGTCGCGGGCGTAATCGAGAATGGGCCTCCAGCGCGAGGCAAGCTCCGTGAAGGACTCCTCTATGACTCCCTCCGGGCGTTGCGGCCACGGGTAGATCATGTGCCAGGCAAAGCCGCCGGACATTGCGGAGATGTTGGTGGTGCCGAAGTTCACCGATGCATCGACCGTCTTTTTGAGCTGATCGGTCGCCCATTCGGTAACCTCAGCGCCTTTCAGGCCCTTCGGATGAAACGCCTCGAACCCCGGAGCATATGCCGGATGGAAGGCGAGCACCTGCCCCTGCAGATACGAGCCGAGCTCGATGATCTCGAGCCCCAGCTCCGCCAGTCTGCCCTTGTACTCGTCGCAGTAGGCCTTGGACGACGCGGCCTTCTCGAGGTCGATCAGGGAAGACTCCCAGGTCGGAATCTGCACGCCCTTGTACCCGAAGCCGGAAACCCAGCTTCCGAGTCCCTCTATACTGTTGAACGGCTCGGCATCGCGAACAAACTGTGCGAGAAAGATTCCCGGTCCCTGAATGGTCGTCATGCGCACCTCCGAATATCATGTGGTTGTCACTGTTTCAATTCTCCGGGATGGAGGCCCGGTTTAGCAACCCTTTGTGTCTCCTCGCAGTACGATGCATCCACTGCGAAACACGGCCACACCGACGGTGTTCGTCGCGGCGGCCGATCGACGGCTCTACGAGGCGAAGCGGGCGGGGCGCAACTGCGT
>CAZWNS010000025.1:26735-34379 GCA_964635245.1 uncultured Spirochaetaceae bacterium | reverse complement strand
CGGCGGCGCGCGTTGACCGCGGCTATTCCTCTTCTTCGCGAAACTTGGCGGAAACGGTACGGATATTCGGCAGGACTTTGAAGAAGATCTCGATAAGCTCGGGGTCGAACTTGCTGCCCGACAGGCGCCGCATCTCTTCGAGGACGTCCTCCTCCCCCCAGGCATCCTTGTATACGCGCTTGCTGCTCAACGCGTCGAAGACGTCGCAGATGGCGACGATGCGGCCGAAGAGCGGGATCTCCTCCTCCCGTTTGCCGAGCGGGCGGCCGTCCCCATCCCGTTTGATCGCTTCGCCGGTCTCCACATCGACGTGGCCCGGATACCCGCTGCCGTCCCAGTTTTCGTGGTGGGTGAGGGCAACAATCTGGGCAACTTCGTCAAAGTCCGATTGCTTGTTCACGAACAGCCGTGCCCCGTGCAGGGTATGCGTCTTGATCGTCTCGTACTCCTCGGGTGTGAAGCGGGCGGGCTTCTTCAGCACGAGATCCGAGATTGCGACCTTCCCGACGTCGTGAAGCATGGCGGCCATACGGAGGTTGTCTTTGGTCCGCTCGATTTCCTGCGCCGCGACGCCGTGCTCGATTGCCCATCTCTCATAGATCTCGATGGCATAGCCGGCGACACGGTTTACGTGCTGCCCGGTTTCCTTCGGATCCCGGAGCTCAGCCATGCTGATCATGCGGAGCAGAATGGCGCGGGTCATCTGGGCGCGCTGCAGCGCGACGGTTGCGTTCGTCGCGAAGTGCATCAGCATGAGCTCATCGTCTTTGTTGAAGGTGATGGTCCTGCCGGCGGCCGACTGCTTGTTTATGAGCTGGATGACTCCGAGGATCTCGCCGATGTTCGTTCGCAGCGGAATGGCGATCATCGAGCGGCTCGTGTACCCCGAAACACGGTCATAGGTCGGATCAAAGCCGTAGGGGGCGTCTTCCGGAATACTGTAGACGTCCTTGATGTTTACCGGTTTCCCCGTTGCCGCGGCGTAGCCGGAGATCGTCTTGGTGCCGACCGGGACGGTGAAGACCTTGTAGATCAGCTTCTCGCCGGGCGGGAGCTTGGCCTGGAGGGTATCGTTCTGTGCGTAGTTGATGACCAGCTCGTCGCCGCGGCGGATATAGATCGATCCGCCATCAGCGCCCGTAACCCGGCGTGATTCGGTGAGGATGCGCTCGAGCAGGATGTCGAGATCCTGCAGCTTGTTGAGCTCCGAGTCGAGGCTTATGATCTCTTTCAGTTTCTGCTTGTCTGATGCCATCAGCTCTAGTAAATATCGGTCGATATTCTAATATATCCATGCACGAAACGACCAGATCTCGCTCGGCCCTCGTTGACACCGCAAGCTCGCCGCGAATATACTCCGAGCTGTTCTATCCGAGACACTCAAAGTAGAATTGCATGCACAAACATCATTCGCGGCCCGGTCGACGCGGCTTCGGCGTCGGTCGTGGACGCCGCCATAGACGGGCCCGCGGTCCGCAGGAGGTCGGGCGTCATCTTTCCATCTCCGATCTCGACATAGGGGAATCTGCGATTATCGTGGGGTACCGCGGCGGGGGCTCATCATACCGCAGTAAGCTGCTGTCGATGGGACTAACCCGCGGAACACCGATCCGGCTCACCAAAGTCGCGCCCTTCGGTGACCCCGTCGAGATAGAGGTGCGGGATTTCAGCCTGTCGCTGCGCAAGGAAGAGGCACGGGTGCTGCAGCTCGAGCGCGTAGTCGCCTGAGCCCGGCCGGCGACGCCGTCTTCTCACCTACAGCTCCCGCAATCGCGCGAGCGTATTCTCGTCGAACTTCGCGAGCCCCGCGTCGGGAAGGCGCAGGGTGAGCTCGAGCCAGTTGCGGTTCCGCGAGACCACCTCGGCGAGAATCGCAAGCCCGTCATCAACACGCCCCGCGCTCAGAAGGCTGATTCCGTGCCAGTAGTGCAGCTCCAGGTTGTCGGGTTGCAGGTCCTCGGCGGCCCGAAACTCCTCGAGCGCCCGCGATACATCACCTGTCTCCATCGCGGCGTCACCCGCATCCGCATGGCGATAGGCCCGGTGGACGCCAAGCAAGCGGTCGAGCTCGGTCAGCGGATTGTGGTGGTCCTCCACGCGCAGGTCGAGCACGCGATCGTCGGCGGCGCGGCCGGTGGCCTCGGTCCTCACGATGAGCATCGCAGCCGACTGCCGGCCGCGGATATCGCCGCCCTCGTACTCGGCGGCCTTGAGGGCGGCCATCATGCGGTGGGCGAGGGGACCCTCCTCGCCGTCGAAAGCCCGTGACATGGCCTCCCAGACGGTGTCGTTGAGCATCATGTTTGCCTGGCAGGAGTAGTCCGTGCTGGTGACGTGCCCGGCCTCGGCTATGCATGTCTCTCCGGTATGGGTGGCAGGTGCCTGACCGGGGGCGAGAAGCGCGACCTGGCGGTAGGCGCTGCCCTCGTCACTGTCGAGGAGCGTTGCGAGCGCCTCGTGCGGGGTGTGACCGGCTTCGAGGAGGGCGAGGCCGTCGGGCCCGAACTGGGCGTTTACCAGGGCCTGGGTGGCCACCACGCCGACCCCGGCGCGAGCCCATGGCACGATAGAGCCGACGGAAAAATAGTGCGACTGCACGGCCGCACCCATTTCGCCGGCGTCGGTGTCCACCGCGATGATCGAGTAGGTGTGTGCGTAGGAAGACGGTTTCATGTAACCGGAATTATACGACGGAGGGGCGGCGCTTGCCAGCGGGTCGGAAGCGTCGAGCGGACTTCGCCGCTCAGAAGCGTCGAGCGGACTTCGGAGAGCGCAACTCCTCGACCTCGCTCTCCCCCGGCATCCGGTAGCGGTAGATGGGAACGGTCCGCATCTTTGCACCGCGCGCGGCGGCCTCGGCGGCCACCTCTCGCAGCGAGATGAGCGCCTCCTCGAGCTGTGCGGCGGTCTTGTCACCGAGACGATAGGTGAAAAACGCGGGGTTGGTGCGGCGCACGTAGCCGAGCACGACGCAGACGGCCCGGTGGACCGCGGCGGCGCTGTAGACCTTGAGGAAGCGGCGCAGGGGCTTTACCGCCCGGCGCTTCAGGTTGAAGTAGAGCGCATCCATCATGACCGGCGTGTGGAAGAAGCGCACGAGTACCTCGGAATGCACAATGTCGGCGGCGCGATTCTCGGGACGGCCGTGGGGCTCGGTAACCCACACGTGGAGGTCGTACTCCTCCCACTCCGGCCCAACGTGCACTTCCTTGTCCCAGTCGGGAATAAGGGCGTCGATGTGGTCGAGGATGTACTCGGCATGAAGCTCCATATGCTTCTTGCGGGGGATGGTCGGGTCGGGCTCCGGGAGCGGAATGGGCTTTCCGATCCAGGCCTCGAGCTTGGGGTTCTGCAGGGTCGCCATGCGCCACATGGCTTCGTGGATGCCGGCGAAGCCGACGGGAACTACCGGAGCCCCCGAGGCGAAGCTCAACCAGGCGACACCGCGATGAGCGGACTTCCGCGCCGCCTTCCAGATGCCGCCCTCGGGAAAGATCCCGACCACGCGCCCCTGCTCGAGCACCTTTTCGGCGGTCATCAGGGCCTTGCGGTCCATCTGTCCCCGTTTGTAGGGGATGTAGCCGTAGAAGTCGGCAAAGTACCGATAGCGCCGATCGAGGGGGATGTCGCCGGCACCGAGCACCTCGAGGTTGTGGGGGGAGGCCGAAACCATGAGGAACACCTCCATGATGCCCCGATGATTGCCGGCAACGATGTACGGTCCCCTCTTGGGGAAGTTCTCCTGCCCGTAGATCGTCTCCCTCGTCAGGGCCCACAGCAACGCCTTCCCGATATACCAGGCGAGCTTTCGGCGGTATCGGCGCTCGGGTACGGAAACCGTGTTCCTCATAGGCGTTCGATGGTATGCTATTCCGACCATTTCCTCAAGGAGACGGCCATGAGCAGCGATGCACAACCACGAGAGGTTCGGTTCCGGACCCTGATCTCCTACGGTCTCGGAGACATGTTCGGCGGCGGGTCATTCACCGTCATCGGGCTGCTGTTCATGTTCTTCCTGACCGAGTTCGTGGGCCTCGCCCCCTTCCTCGCGGGGCTGGTGTTTGCCGTGGGAAAGGGCTTCGATGCGATCACGGATCCCCTCATGGGCTACATCTCCGACCGTACGAAGAGCCGCTTCGGACGCCGGCGGATCTACTTCCTCATCGGCATTGCCCCGATAGCGGTGAGCTTTGCCGCCCTGTGGGTGCCGCTGACGGTCGGGCCGCAGTGGGCGCGGGCGGCCTACTACGCGTTCGCGTACGTGTTCTTCTCGGCGGTGTTCACCATGGTGATGGTGCCCTACTCGGCGCTCAACGCAGAGCTTACCCGGGACTACCGGATGCGCACCCGGCTTTCCGGCGCGCGGCTGGTATTCTCCCAGTTCTCGACGCTTCTCGCCGGCACGCTGCCGGGGCTCATCGTCGATCTCGCCCCCGGCGCCGACGCCACGGGCTACCTCATCATGGGATCGGCCTTCGGTATCTTCTACGCCCTGCCGTGGATCCTTGTATTCCTCGGTACCTGGGAGCTCCCCGATTACGTGCCGCCGGCGAGGCGGAAGGTGACGAAATACTTCCGCGAGTTCATCCGCATTTTTCGCAACAGGTCGTTCCGGATACACGTCGCCATGTACATCGCCGCGTACAGCGCGGTGGATATTCTCATGGCGGTGTTCGCCTACTTTATCACCTATTACCTCGAGCGGCCGAATCTGTACTCGCTGGCCATCGGCAGCCTGCTCATCGCGCAGATTGCCATGCTGCCGGTGTATGTGAGGATCGCCAACGCGCGCGGCAAGGGCTTCGCCTATCGCCTCGGGATGACGCTGTGGGGAAGCGGACTTCTCCTCGTGTTCTTCGTGGTGCAGCCCGGTTCGCCGGCCTGGCTTCTGAGTGCGCTGTGCGTGCTCATGGGCGCGGGGCTGTCGGCGGGCATTCTTATTCCGTGGGCGATGCTTCCCACGATCACCGACGTGGACGAGCTCATCACCGGACAGCAGCGTGCCGGGACCTACGCGGGCGCGATGACGCTGTTTCGCAAGCTGGTGCAGGGGCTCATCTCCATTCCGCTCGTGGGGCTCGTGCTGCAGCTCATCGGCTTCGTCTCCAATCAGCCGCAATCGCCCGGGACCATACAGAGCCTGCGGGTATTCTTCGTGTTCGGTCCGCTGGCGATCATCGCCCTGGGCATTCTTGCCGCCGCGGCGTTTCCCATCATGCCGCAGACGCATGAGATTATTCGCGGCGAAATCGAGCGGCTTCGAAACGGCGGGCGCAAAGAGGACGTAGACGAAAAAACCCGTGACGTCTGTGAGACGGTCACGGGTCTTCCATACGGAGAGCTCTACACCGGGTCTTAGAGGATCGGGCCTATATGACGTCTTTGAGCTGCAGGCCGTTTTTCTTGAGGTAGGGAAGGAGGCCGACCTTGCTCACGCTTCTGAGCGCACGCGTCGAAAGCCGTACGCGAACGGCCCGACCGAGCTCGGGGACATAGAGCCTCTTGTCGACAATGTTGGGCTTCTGCCACTTCTTGGTCTTGTTATGGGCGTGGGATATGTTGTTACCCGAAAGCGGCTTCTTGCCCGTAATACTGCATTTCCTGGACATGATCAGAACTCCTCTTTGCGTGGGAGTGTAACGTATAACGATTTCCGCGCACTTCGTCAAGCAGCACGTACCCCGCGGTTCGGCGTGCGGGGCCGTGCTCGCGGGTTCAGCCCGACTGTTCTGAGATCTCCGTTGTTTCGATCACGGCCTTGCCCTGCAGGTGATCGATGGCGAGGAGCCACTTGTAGGTGTTTCCCCGCGGGGAGGGGATGGTCACCCGGTACATGTCACCCTGGTAATAGAACTCGAGCGGCTCGCCGTTCTGGATGTTCGCCCCTTCGATGAGGTGGATCAGAAACGTGAGGCTCGTGCCCCTCCGGCGGCCGGTGAAGCGGACCTCCCCCGGGTGCAGCTCCAGGCTGCCGCGATCGATGAGTTGAAGCGGCGTCGACTTGAAGCCGCGGAACAGCCGGATATCCGCCTCGTGCATGAGCGGCGCGGGTGGTGCGCCGTCGGAAATACCTGCATCGAGGTAGCCGGTGAAACGCTCGATTTGCCAGACGTTCCACGAGCGCACATTGTCGAACCGAAGCGTCCCGGCCCACGGCTCGAAGAACCCGAAGGCGTTGTAGCGTACGGTGTAGGCACAATTCGTGCAGCGCAGGAGATTCCGGGAGGAGCGGAGGCTGTGGCGTGTTTCGCAGCGGGGGCATGTGAACAGTACCGCTTCGAGGTATTCGGCGCGGTGTGTTCCGCCGAAGCGGATCATCGCCCTGCGCTGATAGGCGAAGTCGTCGTGTGAGAGCATATTGACCAGGCGCTCGTATATCTCGGGCACCGACAGTCCCGTGAGGTCTTCGGGCCGGAAGCCGAGCTTGTACTCGATGTGGACCCGACCGCGACGGATCGTGCGTGCCCAGCGCGGTCGTGAAAGAAAGCCGCCCTTGAGCTCAACGACGACGACGGGAACCTTCAAAGACTTTACCAGTTTCGCAGTGGAGAAGTAGATGGGCAGACTGTGGCCGTCCCAACTGCTCTGCCCTTCCGGAAAGATGCCGATGATGCCCTTTCGGTGTTTGATCTTGACGATGTTCTTCACCGTTTCGAAGTCCGACAGCGCCTTGGTTTTGGGGATGCTGCCGACAAGCGACAACCCGAAGCTGACCAGACGTGAGCGGAAGTTGGAGTCGGAGACCACGTAGTGGATGGGAGCCGGAACATAGGCGTTGAGCAGGAACGGATCCCAGACGCAGCCGTGATTTCCCATGATGATGTAGGGAGGCTCGAGCTTCTTTACCAGCTCGTCGTTCTCCGGCACGGTGCGGAAGCGCCACTTGAGATAGGTGCCGAGCGTGGCGCGTATCACCCAGTGCACGTATTTCGACGAGCGGATCTTCCTGAGCCGGCGCCGTTTGTCGCGTCGGACCTTGCGCGGAGGTCGGCCCGCGTCACCCATCGATATCCTCCGTGTGGCGCGCATTATCGCCTGCCGCGCATTATAACGAAAAGCCGCCGAGCTGTTCCACACGTGACCGATTCCGGTCTATATTTGCAGGCCATGGGACCGGATCCGACGCTGCATCCGGGGAGGATCACGGGCGGCCTGCTGCTCGTGCTCGTCTTTGCCGGTATCTACTTCAGTCTCGCCGGGCCGATTCCGCTCGAGAATCCGGGGCCCGGTGATGCGCCGTACTTCCTGCTGATCGCACTGCATTTCGTCTGGGCTGCAGGACTGATGTTTCACCGACGCCGCAGCGGCGTGCGAGTGCTCAAGCACTTCGTGCGCGTTCCCGAGGTATTGCTCTCCTGCGCGTTGTTGTTGTTTCTCTTCGCCTATTTCTTTGCGTTGAACGCCAACATGGACTACGTGCAGCGCTTCATAGAAAGCGGCGGCAACCTTCGTCTTGCAATCGACACGACCACCGAGCGACGCCTTGTGTTCTTCCGCTACTTCCCCTACGTCGTGGTGGACGCGCTCATATACGTGTACTTCCGTATTCGCCACTATCGCGTTATCGCGGGTGCGGAGCGCCGAGCGCGGGCGATGACCCGCTTCGGCCGCCTTGCGGCCGCGGCCGCCGCGGACCCCGGCGCA
>CAZWNS010000025.1:9607-26635 GCA_964635245.1 uncultured Spirochaetaceae bacterium | reverse complement strand
CGCCCCGGCGCCGGAGCGCGACGCGACCCCCTCGGTGACTTTGCGCGGGTATGGGGGCTGCTGCTCGTCTATGCGGCGGTGTTTCTCACCGTGCTCTCGTATCCCTCGTTCATCGGGCTCGACGGGATCGCGCTAATCGGCTGGATCTCCCTCGTGCCCCTCATCCTCGTGCTTCGCGCACAGTCCTACGGCCGCGGCGTCTTCTTCGGCGTCGTCTACGGCGTCTTTACGACGCTGCTCGTGAACTACTGGCTCGCCACCTTCAGTCTGGTGTCGCTGCAGGCCTCGGTAGTGATCTTCTTCGGCTTCTACCTGGTGTTCATGCTGGTCGCGCTCGCCTTCTACCATTGGACGACCCGCTTGCGCTTCCTGCTGCTGCCGTTTGCCTGGACGGCGTTCGAGCTCGGACGCTCATCCGGCTTTCTGGGCTATCCCTGGGCCCTTGTCGGGCACAGCCAGTACGAGGTCCTGTCGCTGCTGCAGGTGGCGTCCCTTACCGGTGTCTGGGGCGTGAGTTTTCTCGTGGTGCTGGTGAACTCGGCCGTCGCTCATGCCGTGCCGATGGACGGGCGCCGCCGCCGCGCCTTCCCGCTGTTCATCGCGGTTGCGCTGCTCGGCATCAGCCTCGCGGGAGGGCAGGTGGCCCTCGTTCAGGCGGGTGCCGGGGGAGACGCCCGCGAGGGCGATACCGATCGGGCCGGCACCGGCGAGGTGGTGCGGATCGCCCTCATCCAGCAGAACTCGGATCCCCGCAAGCACGAATACGATCGTACCTTCGACTCCCTGCGGCGTCTCAGCGACGAGGCCCTTCGCGAGGATCCCGACCTTGTCGTATGGTCGGAGACCGCCTTCGTGCCGAACATCCGCCGGTGGAGCGAGGAAGACCCGCGCCGCTATCGTCTTGCACGTCTGGTGCGAAGCTTTCTCGAATATCAGGAGGACATGGGCTCGTACCTGATTACCGGCAACGACGACTACCGGCGCGTGCTCGACGAGGAGGGAGAGGAGATCGAGCGGCTCAACTTCAACGCCGCCGTGTTCTTCGCGCCGGACGGCGAGCGGCTCGAGACCTATCACAAAATCCGGCTCGTTCCCTTCACCGAGCACTTCCCCTACGAGGATACGCTGCCCTGGGTATACGAGCTGCTGCTGGAGTTCGACGTCCACTTCTGGGAGCCGGGCGAGGAGAAGACGGTCTTCGAGCACCCGCTGTTCGGCTTCTCCACGCCCATCTGTTTCGAGGACATCTTCCCCAATGAGGTGCGCGGGTTCATCCGGAACGGGGCCGAGGTGATCGTGAACATCTCCAACGACTACTGGTCACTCACGCCGGTGCAGGCCAAGCAGCACTTCATCGGCAGCATCTTCCGGACCGTCGAAAACCGTCGTCCCATGGTTCGCGCCACTTCCTCGGGACTCACGGCCCACGTCGATCGCTGGGGCCGCATCCACGCGACCGCGCCCTACTACGAGGAAGCCTACCTGGTTGCCGATGTGGAGATCCCCGCCGCGAATGATACGACGGTATACACGAGGTACGGCGACTGGTTCCCGCTTGCATCCGCGGCCGCGGTGGTCATGATGGCGCTTGGGTCGATCCCCCGCTACGTGCGCCTCTACAGGAGCCCCGAAGCGCGTGCCCGGCGTCGCCTCGAGCGGCTGCGCCGGGAGTTTCTCCGCAGGAAGCTCGCCGCGCACCGAACGCAGATGCGGGGCAGGAAGCGCGATTGAGCTGCGAGCTCAGGGCTCCGCCTCGATTTCCACGCGACGGTTGAGCTCCTGTCGCTGCGGATCCGTCGTCACCGGTTGCTCACCCCCCACTCCCCGCACGAGGACCTCTTCCGGCGGATCCCATCCGGCCGTCTGCAGGTACCGATAGGCGTTTCGGGCGCGCTCCTCGGAGAGGTCGTAGCGGCCCCCCTCGGTGCCTGCAAGGGCGGTGTGCCCGGTGATGCGCACCGTCGCGTCGACCGGGTAGCCCGCCAGGCGCTCGGCGATGTCCGCGAGCCGGCTCTGCGCGGGGGCCGTCAGCGCGGGGCTGTCCGGCGTGAAATACACCGACCATTCCGCCGGCTCGACGGCCCCGGGCTCTGCGGTGGTCGCCTCGGCGGTCTCGCTCTCGGGTTGCGGGTCGTCCGGGTCGCGGTCGGCGGGGCTTACCTCAGACGCGGCCTCAGCCTCGGTCTCAGCCTCGGTCTCAGCCTCGGTCTCAGCCTCGGTCTCAGCCTCGGTCTCGGTCTCGGCCTCGGCCGGCGGCGTCGCCGGTGCCGGTTCCGGCGACGGTGCCGGCTGCTCGCCGGCCGGTCTTTCCGCCACCGGCGCCGTGGTCTCACCGCCGGGCAGGGCTCTCAGCATGAGGAAGGCCCCGGCGGCGAGCAGCAGGACCAGGCCGACTGCTGCGGCGGCCA
Source organism: uncultured Spirochaetaceae bacterium (assembly GCA_964635245.1). Classification (GTDB taxonomy): domain Bacteria; phylum Spirochaetota; class Spirochaetia; order DSM-27196; family PWMO01; genus JAAAOH01. Next base: position 24,227 of record CAZWNS010000025.1, on the reverse strand, counting down.
CGGCCGCGCGACTGCGGCGCATGTAGGGCCGCACGTCAATGCGCTCATTGTGATAGAGACGATCCTCCACATCGAGGCGGAGCCGGAGCTCGCCGGCACGGTCCACGGTGGAACGCAGCCTCAGAAGTGCTCGTCGATTGGGGAACGCGGGGAGGTTTCGGACGTCCAGCGTGGTGAGCTCGGTGCGTTTGTTCCCTCGCATCACGTAGAGGCGCACCAGGGCGCGGCGCTGGCCCCGTTCGATCGCGGCGAGATCCATGGTGCCCGAGGCGCCGTAGGCGAGCGGCATGACCTCGACGATCCGCGAGTTGTCGATCTCTACTCCGAGCCGTACGTCACCCATGTCGGTTGTGCCCTCGGCACGAGTATCCTACAGGATCGGCCCGTTTGCAACACTGCGACATGCAGACTGCTGACACGCGGACGCGGAATTGGCTATTGTATGCGGGATATGGATGATCGGTTTCGCGTTGCAATCGTGTGCGGCAAGCTCGGTGATGTCGACGGTGTGTCGCTCGAGGTCAATAAGTGGATAGACACGCTCTCGCAGCTCGGCCATGAGGTCTTCACGGTCGCCGGCAGGTACGTGAGCAACGTGCCGAACGTGGCCGAAGACCACCGGTTTCTCCTCGAGCGCATCAGGTTCAACTCGCCCCAGCAGGAGCACTACGAGCGCTTCGCCTTTCCTCACCTCAGCAAGCGTCCGCCACACCTCAACCAGGAGAGCCTGGAGATGCTCGTCGATCAGCTCGAGTCCGACGGCAAGGAGGTGGCCGGTATCCTGCAGGAGTACGTGCAATCGAACGATATCGATGTTGTCATCGCCGAGAATACAAACGCGATGCCGATGACCCTGGTCGCCGGCATGGCCCTCCACAAGCTCGCAACCGATCAGCGGATGGCGACGATCTTTCATCACCATGATTTCTGGTGGGAGCGAAGCCGGTTCAGCAACAATCACATAGAGCGGGTTCTCAACCGCATCATGCCCCCGGTGGACCTCGGGCTGGAGCACGTGGTCATCTCCTCCTATGCCGCGCACATCCTCTCGTCGCTGAAGCGCGTGCAACCGCACGTCATCCCCAACTGTGAGGACTTCGAGAACCCGGTTGTCATCGACGAGTACAACGCGAACTTTCGCGCCGACCTCGGATTCGGCGAGGATGATCTGCTCATCGTTCAGCCGACACGCATCGTGCCGCGTAAACGCATACAGGACTCGTTGCGTCTCGTCGGCAAGCTCCTGCGCCGGTATCCCGAGTACCGGGGCAGGACGCGCTACATCGTCTCCCTCTACCAGGGCGACGAGCCGGAGGAGCACTACATCCGGGAGATCGGCGAGGCGGCGGAGCGAAACGGCGTGCCCCTGCACCTTATCTCGGACCGGGTTGCCTCGGTTCGGGGAACCGACGCGGAGGGGAGGCGGCTCTTTACGAACCGGGACGTGCTCGCGAACGCCGATCTCGTGACCTATCTGCCGATATGGGAGGGGTTCGGCAACGCCCTTCTCGAGGCGGTCGCCGCGCGGGTGCCGGTGGTCACGACGACCTATCTCGTCTACAAGACCGACATCATGACCAGCGGGCTGAAGAACATCGAGATCCGCGATCGCTACGACGAGCACGGCAATCTCATCGTTCACGACGAGACCCTCGATGAGATTCACTACCTCGTTACTCACCCCGAGGAGCGCCGCGCCCGGGTGGAGCGCAACTTCGAGATCGGGCGGGCGGAGTTCGGCCTTTCTCGACTGTCCGAGCGGCTCGACGCGGTCCTCGCCGACTACGGCGACGAAATCCGTGCCTCGCGCAGGCGCCTGAGAAAGACCAAGGCACGCTATTCGGTCTGATCCGGTCGGGCGCGACTCGAGTCGCTGCGATCGGTCTCGAGCGTGTGCACCATGGGCCGGCGCCGGTGCCTGCGGTACATGAGCCACAGAAATACGGCGCCCGCGGCCAGCATGATGAGACTCAGCACCTGCCCCATCGTCAGGTTCAAAACGCTCACGAACAGCTCCGGCGGGTTCGGCTTCGAGGAGAGCCGGACGACGAAGTCCATGCCCGGGTCCGGCTGGCGGAAATACTCGAGGACCAGGCGGAAGAAGGCATAGCCGATCACGTAGATGCCGAGAAGCGCCCCGCGGAAGAGCTTTCGCTTTCGAAGCACGAGCCACAGGACGGCCCACAGCACGATTCCCTCGAAAAATGCCTCGTAGAGCTGCGAGGGATGGCGCGGCAGGTTGACGAGCTGCGTTCCCGCTTCGATGTCCATTCCGACTTCAGCGGCAACTCGCCGCACCCATTCCCGGCCCGCGTCGACCGGCCGGGCGGAGGGGAATACCATGCCCCACGGCGCGGTCGTCACACGGCCGTAGAGCTCGCCGTTTATGAAGTTCCCGAGACGGCCGAGGGTGTAGCCGAGGGGCGCGGCGGCGGCAACCACATCGGCCCAGGCGACGAAGTCGATCCTCTTGTGCCGGGTGAACAATAGAGCCGCGACGACGCCGCCGAGCAGCCCCCCGTGGTAGCTCATCCCCTGCAGCCCCGTGAAGTTCATGTTCTCGTCGAAGGGCCAGAACATGAGCCACGGCTGTCTCAGGTAGTAGCCGCTATCGCCGTAGACGAGCGTCGCAAACACCCGACCGCCGATGAGAAGTCCCACGATGGTCCAGAAGAAGAGGTCCAGAATCTCCTCGGTCTGCACCGACGGGTCGCGGCGACGGATCTCGTAGCGAAACAGAAAGAAGGTGATGATGAACGCGAGCAGGTACATCACGCCGTACCAGCGGATCGGGAGGCCCGGAATGACGCGCGGATCGAGCCATTCGGGATATGAAATATAGGCAAGCATGGTTACCGTCCTTCGGAGTCGTCGGTTTGGGAGATCGGGGTGCGCGTGAGGCGACCCGTTTGCTCGTCGAAGGAGATCACCACCGCCTTTTCCGGTGCGGTGAACTCCATGGTGCGGCCGTGGCTCTCGATGCGGACGCCGGGAAAGACTGTGCCCCGTATGCGCAGCTCGGAGGGATAGTGCTCTTCGAATTTTTCGCGAAGACTGAACAGGCGCACGCTGCGTTGCTCGATCATCTTCAGAAGCTTCTTCTTCTCCTTGCGCAGTTCCTCGAGCCGCTCTCGGTCATCCGACTCCTCCCGCATCGCCATGTCGTCCTTGGTGATCTTGAGCTTGAGCTGCTCGATCTCCTTCTCGGCTTTCTCGATTTGGTCGGCGATGAGATAGTCCTGTCCGAAGGAGATCTCGGTGGCGACACCACGGCTCGAGCCGAGATTCTGCGCCTGAAGTCCCTTTCGTACCCGAACGCGTCCGCCCACGACCGAGCCCTTGTCGGACTGGAAGCGGAGGGTGCCGTTGCATTTGACCGTGGAGTGCATGCAGCCGCTCTTCATGTGGATATCGCCGACCGAAAGCAGGGTGGCCTGCTCGGCAAAGGCGACCTGAATGCGGGCTTTGGAGCGCAGCACCGCCTTGCCGGCCCCCTTCACGCCCTGCTTGAGAATGATGTCGCCCTCGGCCGACAGCAGGCAGCCCTCGACGCCCTCGGTGATGCGGATGTCTCCGTTCGCGAACACGTAGTATCCGGCGTCCACGCCGCCTTTGACGTACACTGAGCCGGGAAACTTGATGTTCCCGGTCTCAACGCCCACGTTGCCCTTGATGGTGCGCGCCGGGCGGACGTCGATGCTCGACCGGTCGGCCGCGAGCTCGCCGCTCACGGCAGCCACGACGACCGTGCTGCCGTCTGCCTGTTCCTCCGCGCGAACATTTTGTCCGAGCTGTATGTCGCCGCCGGCGGTCTTCTTCGGCTCGATCTTGGCCCCGGTGACGTCGTAGCCCGGCGACGGCTCCTCCGGTGGCGGCGGGATCCGCATGAGCTTCGTGCCCTTCGTCACCACCGTCACCTGATCGTGGTGTTTGTGGTCGACCCGGCCGTCCTCCTTGACGGTGAAGCCCTTGCCGGAGGCGAGGCGCACGAGATACTGCGGCGAGCGGCTTTCCACCGACTGGGGTTCGGTGCCCCGTGCCACCACCGCGCGGAATACCGGGCCCTCCTCACTTGCGTGTCGTACGGCCTCGAGGATGGCATCCCCGTCGATGCCGTAGCTCACGCCCGCCTCCTCGACTGCCCGGCGCGCGTCGTCCACCGAGAGCCGGCTGCCGGTGCCCTCGCCCTCGAAGAGCGAGAGGAAGGCCTGCATGTTGTCGTTGGCGATTTCCGCCTTTATCTCGGCGTCCCTGTGCGGGCGCACCCGCATCCGTATGACACCGGCTTCCTCGTCGGTCGTCTCCTCGAAGATTCCGTCGCGGCGGGCAACGATGACCCTGTCCTTCTTCTCGACGTTCTCGTAGAGCCGGAGCTCCGGGAGATGCCCTGCCGGGGCCGGAATCGTTGCCCCGTAGACGTCCACACCGGGCGTGCCCTCGACTTCCGGCGGCACCGCGGCAAGGCGTTGCTCGGCGGTTACCTTCGCGGCGCGCTGCACATCGGATATCGGGAACTCGGCAAGTGATTTCATGCCGGCGAGGAGCTCCGGGTTCTCCACGGCGCGGCGCTTGAGCCGTTCGACGACCTCGTCGGCGAGAAAGCGCACCGAGAACTCGATCTCGCGGTCGGGACCGGGCACGGGTGCCCTGCCCTCTGCCAGCACATAGCCGTAGAGGTCGCTCTCGGGACCGTTGTAGAAGGCCATGATGTCCTCTTTGACCTTCTCGAACTTCATACCCTTGAGCTTGCTCTCCCGAAGCGCATGGCCGAGCGCCTTGAGGTCGAGGGCCTTCCCGCGGCCGCGGCCCTTGCTGATGTTGAGGACCGCCTTGCGCTTTTCCTCGAGCACCACGATGTCGTAGCTTGCGTCGCGGCTCGTGGAGATGGGTACGCTCTCGAGCGGTTTCCCGGTCTCTACCACGTGGCGGATAAGCTCGGAGATCTCCTCCGTGTCTATGAGGGAGTCTGCGTCGAAGCCCTCTTCCTCGGCGGCGGCAACCACATCTTCGGCGGTCGGTGGCGAGTGGGATGCATCACCGGGGTTGAAGGAGAAGTAGCAGGTGGCCTGATCGTCCGAGAGGGAGAGCTCCCAGTCATGGAGCCGATGGCGAACGACGTCCAGCCAGTTGCTGCCCTTGCGAAGGAAGCCGGTGCCCTCGGCGAAGACTTCCTCGCCGCGGCGCACGGCATGCTTTCCGATGTAGAAGTTGGGATCCGCGGGCACGCGCGGGTGGATGATCTCGCCGAATATGCTGCGACCCGGTATGCCGGTTTCCCTCGGCAGCACGTCGCCGATCTTCTCGCCTTCCTGTACGTATCCGGTCTCCTCCACCGTGGGGTCGACGTAGACTCGCTCGGAGACCGTCTGCGTCTCAACGACTTCCACCGTCTCCTGTTTGGGGGAACGAAACGGAAGCCTGGACTTGCGCTGCACGCTCTTCTTTCTCTTCACCCGCTTCCTGCGCTCGAAAACGATCTCCGGCGGCCCCGCACCTGCGATTTTCTGTTCCGCGGCCTCCTTCAGATCCTCCGGGATGGGGTGCTCGCGCAGGCGGATGCGCTCGGGTTTGGGCTGCTCGGGGCGCAAACCTTCGGCGGCGACGACATCGACCGCTTCGTTCTGCGTGCGGGCCTTCTTCTCCGCCTCGGCGAGCTTTCGGTTGACGGCGGAGGCGTCGTAGCCCTCCCGCACGCCGCGATCGGTCAGGAGCTTCACGACGTCCGCGGTGGTCCACGTCTTGCCGTTCGGCTTCGGCTCAACCCGGAGTCGTGCCTCGACGCCGTCGTCGTCGATCAGGAGGCTTATAGCGCCGGAAATCGTGCCCTCGCTCTTTGCCATCTCATCATCTCAGGTCCGATACCCTTGCTGCATCGCCTTTACCAGCTTCGATTTGTAGAGCATGTTCTCCTTTCGGAGGTGTCGAATCTCGAGTTGCTGGTTCTTGATCGTCTCGATGAGGTCACCGGTCGTCAACGTACCGCTGTGCAGCAACTCCTCGACGTAACTCTGCTTGGTATCGAAGTCCGCGGAGGCTTCCATGTCGGCCTCCTCATAGCTCTCATCGATGGTATCCACCGCGAGCGGACCCTCGTCCTCGGTTTCGACCTCAACGAGCTTATCGGCTATCCGGTACACCGCCTGCGATATGACGGACTGGGGTTTGTACCTGATGATGGGCAACGCCGATGCGAGCGCAATGTCCTGCAGATCGTCGCGGTAGATGACGCCGAGATGCTCGAGATCGAGGTTGAGGTACTGCCGGCAGGAGCGCCGCAGGCGATGCGCCTTGTCGGCATCCTTCGGATCCTCGAGCAAGTTCAGGACAATGCGCGGTCGAAACCTGCCGAGGGATGCCTCGAGCTTCGCAAAGCTGTCCGCGTCGACACGCGCGATATTGTCGATAATCCGGGGCAGGTACCCCCGCTGAAGCGTATCGCTCTGCTTGCGCAGTGTCTGCAGGTACTGGTCGCCGGGGCTTCTCTTCTTGCACGCATTCTGCATGAGCCGGAAGACGGCGTTCTTGAGAAAGAGATACGCATTGACGACGGAAGTAGGCGTCGGCGAGCTCACGATGATGCCGGAACGGGAGATAAGGAAGAAGTCGAGGGTATTCAGACTCGTTCCCGCGCCGAGGTCGAGAATGAGGTAGTCGGCCTCGAGGGAGGTTAACCGCCGGATGAGCATCCTCTTCTGGGCGCTCGAGAGGTTCGCCAGTCCCGGTATCTCCGCATCGCCGGGTACGAAACGCAGATTCGCCTGCTCGGTCTGCAACACGATCTGATCAAACGTGATCTCGGAGTGGGTGAGAACGGTGCCCAGGCCGTGGGCTACGTTTCGCATACCCAGGATGATGTGGAGGTTCGAGCCGCCGAGGTCGAGATCGGCTACGACCGTCTTCCTTCCGTTCTGTGCCAGCGCAATAGCGAGGTTCGCCGCGAGGATTGACTTCCCGACACCTCCCTTACCGCTGGCGATCGGAATGATGTGCATTCAGCCACTCCCCGTTTCCCGAGGATATAGTAGCAGCACTACGAGCAAAATGAAATCGACCAGGAGGGTTCCGAGGAGCGCGACCGCGCTCACCGCCGACCACGGCGGATCCATGAGAGGAGAGGAAAACCCTCCACCGAGGAACGCGGCGGCCCCGACGATCACCGAGAGGAGTTTCCCCAGACGCAGAAGCGGGAGGTACACGGCGCCCCGGTCGGGATAGGCTCCGACCACAAAGAAAGCGGCGGCCAGAATGAGTTGCGGCGCGCCGAACCAAAGCATATCAACGATGTCTTCCATCGTCTGGAGGTTCAGCAGGCCGAGCGACAGTACGTTCAGGAGTGTAAAGAACCTCAGCAGCTCCCAGGCGGCGCCGCCGAAGAAAACGACCATGTGGCGTGTCACGTTACAGCCGAGTGTACGGTTGCACCCTCACACCGTCAATAGAGACCCCTGCAACGAAACTTGACCGGTGTGCGCATGGACTGTTACAGTCCTGCTACAGTCCTCTGCACGATTCATGCGAGGAAAGGAGTAAGAGCATGCGAAGACTGAGCATTTCGCTGGTAATTCTCGTTCTGACGGCAGGGATGGCCTTTGCCGCGGGTCCGTGGCAGGACGGCACCTACACGGCCGAGGCCGATGGTTACAACAACGGGTGGAAGCCCTTCGTCCAGATCACCGTTATCGGCGGCTACATCGCCGACGCCCATTTCGACAACTATCCCGAGGAAGGGGACAAGACCAAGTACGTCGCCTCCGTTCAAGGTGAGTACGGTATGGTCGAGAACAGCGATGCGCAGTGGCCCTGGTGGGAGCAGGCGGACCGCGCAGCGGCCCATCTGGTCGAAACCCAGAATCCTGCGCAGGCGGCCCGCCAGGAGAGTGCCGACGGCGTCTCCGGCGTGTCCGTCACGGTCAACTATTTTTACGAACTCGCACACGAAGCGCTGAGGGACGCCCGTCGATAGACCGACGGACGTGCGTCGCAACACAGCGTGGGGCCCGGCGATCGCGTCGGATCCCGCGTATCTGCGGAGCAGTTGCGCTTCTCGTCGTATTGCACTGCACGCACTGCGCGTTCGCCACACACATCTGAGACGGAGATGACCACCAGCGGTGCCGATCATCTGTTGCCCCTGTTCGAACGTGCCGCCGAGGCGTTGCTCGCCGCCGTAGGCTGCGAGCAGGTCGTGATCGCCGGATTCGCGGGCTCCGGTCCGGCTGCCGATCTGACGGCCGATACGGCCCCGGTCGTTCGAACGCGGGCCGGGTTCGAGCCGATCAGCTGCGATATCCTCGAGCCTCTCATCGAGGAGGTGCGTCGTAGCGGCGCCGAGACGGCCGGCGCCGCGACCGCCGGCGCCGACCCGAGTACGCCCTGCCACGTAGCGGTTCTGCCCGTCCGGGTACGCGGTTCCGTCCACGCGGCGGTCGCCGTTCTCGGCGTGGGCCGGGGCGGTCCGTATGCAGAGCGGGAGCTGGAGGTTATCCGGGCCGTCGTCGCGCAGGCGGAGGCGGGGCTGGAAGCAACGGCGCCGGTATCGAGGCGGGCCTGGTCGTTCCTCGAAAACCTGTTCGCAAACGCGCCGGAAGCGGTCATCTTCGGCGATAAGGACCACCGTATCCTGCGGGTGAATGCGGAGTTCGTCCGTATGTTCGGCTACAGCGCCGAGGAAGCGAGAGGGCGCACCATCGACGATCTCATCGCGCCCGAGGACCGGTTTCAGGAGGCTCAGTCCCTCTCTCAGAAGGTCGGTAGCGGCGGGTTCGTGCAGCGGGAGACCCGGCGCCGCGGCAAGGACGGGCACGAGATCGATGTGTCGATACTCGGCGGGCCCATTTACGAGGACGGAGTTATCGTTGGAATCTTCGCCATCTACCGTGACATAAGCCGGCAGAAACGCGTCGAGGAGGCTATCGAGGCCTCCCTCCGCGAGAAAGAGGTGCTCCTGCAGGAGATTCATCACCGGGTGAAGAACAATATGCAGATCATCTCGAGCATTCTGAGTCTGGAAATGGGCAGTCTCGAGGACGCAGATGTGAAACAGGCGCTGCAGGTCAGCCAGAATCGTATCCGGTCGATGGCACTGGTGCACGAGAAGCTCTACCACTCCGACGATCTCGGCGAAATCGACATGTCGGACTATGTGTCGGATGTCTGCTCGGACCTCAAAGCGTTGAGCGCCGCCGACTCTGAACTGAGTCTGGAGGTCGACCTCGATGAGCTCCATGCCGGTGTGGACTTTGCCATTCCCTTCGGGCTCATCGTCAACGAGCTCGTCACCAACGCGATCAAGCATGCCCGTCCGAAGGGCGGTCCCCCGGCGGTGACGGTGCGCATGCGTGTCACCAACGGCGGGACAGAGCTTGTGGTCTCGGATAACGGCCTCGGGCTGCCTGCGGGCTTTGATGCGGCGGCCGGGGCGTCGTTGGGGCTGAAGCTCGTGCAATCGCTCGCCGCCCAGCTCGGCGGGAGCCTCGAGTTCGACTCCGGCGACGGCGCCGTCATGCGGGTGATCGTGCCGTCGGACCGCATCGGCTGAGCTTCGTGCGCAGAGCCGGACAAAGTCCCGGATGTGGTGCGCGGCGAGTAAGGGGTGTAGAATAAGCAGTAGATGCTTTTCACCGGCTCTCTCCCGGTCCTGCTCGTTCTCGGCGTATCAATTCTCCTGCAGCTGGGCGCCGCCGCGGTGGCTGTGCTCAATATCCACCGCACCCACGTCTACCTCCCGTGGGCGTGCATCGCCGTTGCCATCGTCCTTATGGGCGTCCGGCGTATTACGACCTTCGTTCACATTCTGGCAGGCTGGAACGATCTCCCCGTGCAACTCAACATCGTCCCCGAGCTCATCGCCCTCGTTATCTCGATGCTCATGTTGGCGGGGCTCCTGCGACTGGGGCCGGTGTTCCAGCTGGCGCGTCGCCTTGCGGAGGAAAAGGATCTTCTCCTGCATGAGAGTCTGCACAGCACGAAGAACAATCTGCAGTCCCTCTTGAGCCTCTTCAGCGTGCAGGAGAGCTTTCTTAGCGGTGCAGACGAGCGCCTGATCGTTGCCGACATGGAGCGTCGGGTGCGTGTGTTCGTGCTGCTGCAGGAAGAGCTGTTCCGCTCTCACGCCGAGCTGGGCTTTCGAGAGTTCATGAACCGGCTTGTGGAGTCGATCTCCACGAGTTTCGAACAGCCCGGCCGTCAGGTGGAGGTCACCACCGACCTCGCGGATATCCAGGTCTCGGACCGTGAGCTGCTCTATTGCGGGCTCGTCGTCAATGAGGCGTTGACCAACGCGTTCAAGCACGCGGTACCGGTGACTCCACAGCCCCGCATCGAGGTACGAAGCGGCACCGACCGGCGCGGCAGATACCTGAGCGTTCGGGACAATGGACCCGGGATGCCGGCGCCGGCCGGATCCGAGCGCCGGTCCTCCTTCGGCATGACCTTCCTCGAGAGCCTCTCCGGCTGCAACGGCTGGGACCTTACGATAGACGGAGAGAACGGGACCACCGTGATCTTCCGGTTTTGAGTGCCGTGCGTCTAAACCGAGTAAATCCATTGAATCGAGTTATTGATGTTATGTATTATATCTAGTATTGTTCTGTTATTGGCATGAGTGAGTCTATTGAAGGACGAAAGGTCTTTTTTCTATACCCTCCGAGCGTGGTGCAGGATGAGCTGATCTGGGAAGTGGTGCGCCACGAATACGAGGTGTACCTGCTCAAGGACCACCGTCGTGCGCGCGCGCTTCTGGCCCGCTACCCGAACTCGATTCTCTTTGTAAACATTGACGCAGAGCTCAAAGAGCCGGAGTGGGAGACCTACGTTCGGGAGATGAGCGAATCGTCGCGGTATGCCGACGTGCGCGTCGGCATCCTCTCCTACAACAATGACGAAGCCCTTGCGCGGAAGTACCTGATGGACATCGGCGTGTCGGCGGGTTTCGTGAAGCTCTCGCTGGGATTGCAGCAGAGCACCGACATCATCCTTCGCGTTCTCGAGGCCAACGAGGCGCGCGGCAGGCGCAAGTACGTCCGCGCGAAAACGAACGATCCGGCGTCCCCGGCAACCTTCAACGTGCGTATCGGCGGAGAGCTCAAGAGCGGCGTTGTTCGAGACATCAGCTCAGTGGGCATGGCCTGCAGCTTCGATGAGTTCGTGCAGCTTCCCGAGCGGAGCTATCTGCGGGATATACAGCTGAAACTGCGCGGTGGTCTTACGACCATCTCCGGTGTTGTTACCGGGGCGCGTTCGGATGCCGGCGCCGTGTACGTCGTGATGTTCGACCCCCGCGGCAGCGGCGACGCACGCACGCGCATCCGCCGCTTCGTGCATCGCTATCTGCAGCAGCAGGTGGAGCGGGAAATGGCGTCCCTGCAGATAGCCCGATAGCTCCGCTCCCGGCGCCCACCTTCAGTCCGCGGCGGCGAGCCCTGCGAGGGTGGTGCGAAGGCCCGCCAGGGTGATGCGGCGAAAATCGTCCTCGCTCCGCTCCGCCGTCTCTTCGAGGGGCGGCGGAAACATCCCCGTATTCCACAGGAGCACGGCCCCGTGAATCTGCGACCACACCGTGAGTGCGCCGTCGAGCGCGCGTGCCGTCTCCGGGCCCGCCGGCACCACTTCCTCCATCGCATGCAGGAGTAGCCGGAACGCTGCTCCCGACTCGGAGAGAAACTCCTCATCCGGCTCGCTGTGGTCGAGAGTCGAGTGATCGCCGAACATCACGCGATAATGGCCCGGATAGGTCAGGGCGAAATCAATGTACCGCTCTCCGAGCACTCGCAGGCGCTCGCGGGGATCCCGTGTGCTGCGAGCCGGCTCGAAATAGGCGTTGAGCTTTCGAAACCCCTCGGTTGCAATCGCCATCAGCAGGGAGCTCTTGTCGGGAAAATGGTAGGCGTAGGCCGCAGGCGAGACGCCGACTCGCCGGGCCAGCGCCCGCATGGTAACCGAGCCGATGCCCGACTCGAGGATCATCCCGGTCGCCGCCTCTATCAGGGCCTGTTTGAGATTGCCGTGATGGTAGGAGTTTCTCCGAAGCTGCTGCTGTGACATTCGCGCACTCCGCGTGGTCCGAGGTATCGACTGGTCAGTTTTCTTTGCCGCAGTATAACCCCAAACGCGCGGGTTGGGTAAGGCGAAAGGGGCCGCGGATCACTGCCCCTGTCCCAGCGAGAAACCGGGTTCGCCGTCGAACGTGTAGAGCTGCTCGGTCTTTATGATGTGAAAACCGTGGTCGTGGACCTTCTGCTGCACGTCGATGATCTGCTGCTGGGTGACTTCGGGGCCGTCGATGTCGCCGCCGAAGCGGCATCGCCAGTGGTCGGTGCAGAAGGTCTCGGGCGCGCCCTTCGGCCAGACCTTCAGTCCGCGGTTGGTGATCATGGTCAGCGGGAGCCCATCGAGGCCGGCCTGCGAGAGTCTCTCGCCGAGGACGTTCGGGTCGCGGTTGTCATCGGTCCAGTCGAGGAAGACGTCGACGCCGCGGAGCTCGCGCTTCGCCGGCGCTCGCGCGGGCAGCGACGCTGCGTCTGGTATCCCGGCGCGTCCCTCGTAGCTCACGGGCTCGAGGGTTTCGGGCCGCTTGCCGAGGCGCTCGATGATGGCGTCGGCGAACTCCTTTGTGCCGACCTTCTGCTTACTCACGCCGTCACGGAAGATGTCGTAGGTATGGATGCCCTCCTCGATGGTCCTGAGCCAGGCGTTGTGGACCCGTTCCGCAACGTCGGACTGTCCGATGTGCGCCATCATCATGATGCCGCCCTGAAGGAGGCCCGAGGGGTTTGCAAGGTTCTGGCCGGCGCGGCGGGGGGCGGAGCCGTGGATGGCCTCGAACATTGCGGCGTGCTCGCCGACGTTTGCGCTTCCCGCCATGCCGACCGAGCCGGCGATCTGGGCGGCGACGTCCGAGAGGACATCACCATAGAGGTTCGGCAGGACGAGCACATCGAAGCTCTCCGGCTTGTCGGCCATCTTCGCCGCGCCGATGTCGACGATCCAGTGCTCGCTCTCGATGTCGGGGTATTCCGCGGCCACTTCGTCGTAGACCTTGTGGAAGAGGCCGTCGGTGAGCTTCATGATGTTGTCCTTGGTGAAGCAGGTCACCTTCCTGCGGCCGTTTGCCCGCGCGTACTCGAAGGCGTAGCGGATGACGCGCTCGCTCCCCGGGCGCGAAATGAGCTTGAGGCACTGGAAGACCTCATCGGTCTGGCGATGCTCGATACCGGCGTAGAGGTCCTCTTCATTTTCGCGGATGACGACGAGATCCTGCTCCGGGTGCTTCGTTTCCACGAACGGCGCAAGCGCCCGCGCCGGCCGCACGTTGGCATAGAGGCTGAGGGTTTTTCGGGTGGTGACGTTTATGCTCTTGTAGCCGCCGCCCTGGGGTGTGGTCAGCGGCGCCTTGTAGAAGACTCTGGTCCGGCGGATGGAATCCCAGAATGCGGGATCGATACCCGAGGTGTTTCCCGAGAGATACACCTTCTCGCCTACGGTGACCTCCTCGATGTCAAGCGCCGCGCCGGCCTCCTGCAGAACGCGCAGGGATGCGGTCATGATCTCGGGGCCGATTCCATCCCCGTATGCCACCGTGATCGGCGTTGCACCCATGCCTTCTCTCCTCCCCTGTGTATTCCAGCCGCCGTAGCGCGGTGGTCGCCCCAACATACAAAACCTGAGTAAAAAAGTGAAGCCGGATTCAGGGACGCCGCGTTGTGTTTTGACACGTATCGGTGCGATGAGTAATGTGTGATCGAACCGGGAACGGTACGATCCTGCAGTACGGTGCGGCGGAGGCGCACATGACCGGCGACAGCTACCGCGTGTTCGTGAAGGGGATATAGATGATTGATCTGAGTACGGACGCGGTGACGCGGGTCATCACCGATCTGGTGGATGAGACACTCCGCGAGGGACGGGGCGGCGACCTCGACTCTCTGCAGGTGCTCACGGCGGCCGGACGCGTGAACGAGCTCTTTCATCTCCATGAAACGGGTGTGGAGGACATGCTTCTGCGCAACCGGCGTGTCCGTGACTGGGCGGAGATCGTGACGGCGGCCCTCGGCGAGGGCGTTTCGGGCGTGACCTTCTCCACCTCGGGCACGACCGGCCGGCCGAAGCGCGTCACCCACTCGTGGGCGACACTCGAGCAGGAAATCGCCTTTCTGGCCGGTGTGCTCGCCGGGCGCCGGCGGGTGATATCAACCGTGCCGGCCCACCACATCTACGGATTTCTGTTTACCGTACTGCTCCCCGGCTATATGGGCCTGCCGGTGCTGAGCTTCTCCTGGGAGGAGCTCGGAGCAACGGCGGCGCGGGTTGAGCCGGGAGATCTGGTGGTCTCTCACCCCACCCTCTGGCGCTACCTCTCGCGCAGCGTCGGCGCGTGGCCCGCCGGTGCGTGGGGCACCTCATCGACCGCACCCCTGCCTTCCGACATCCACCGCGAGCTGACCGCCGCGGGCCTCGAGCGGCTGTGGGAGATCTACGGCTCGACGGAGACCGCCGGCGTCGGGCTGCGGGATCGGCCCGAGGCGCCCTTCGAGCTCTTTCCGTACTTCTCACGGCTTCAGGCCGGGGCGGGTGGAGACGCACGGCCGACAGACCCCGAGCCGGCCGGAGACCCCGAGCCGGC
>CAZWNS010000025.1:0-9507 GCA_964635245.1 uncultured Spirochaetaceae bacterium | reverse complement strand
CGGGTGGAGACGCACGGCCGACAGACCCCGAGCCGGCCGGAGACCCCGAGCCGGCGTTCCTCGACCGAGCGCTGCCGGACGGCACGCACCGCACGGAGGAGCTGCGCGATCGCCTTGAGTGGATTGATGAGCGCCGCTTTTTCCCGCGGGGGCGGGTGGACCGTGTGGTGCAGGTCGGCGGTGAGAATGTGAGTCTCGATCACGTGGAGGACGTGCTCGGCGGTATGCCGGGGGTGGAGCGCGCCGTTGTGCGGCCCACGGAGGTCGACGGAGAAACGAGACTCAAGGCATTCATCGTCACAACTGCGGCCGCCGCCGGCGCTTCGGGCGCATATGAACCCTCGCGGCAGGCGGTCGACGGCTACGCTCGCGAGAATCTGCGCGCGGTGGAGCGGCCTGTCTCGGTGACGATCGGTGGGGAACCTCCCGGCAGCGCCATGGGCAGGAACCTGGACCGGGAGCACGGGTGACGGGCGGCGCCGGCGGCAGCTTCCACGGACCCGGCGCAGCCGTTGGGTCAGTTGCTCTCGCCGAGCACCTCGCGCCAGCCGCGTGCTTCGATGTCGGCGGCGGTCTCCTCGACCGCGGTGCGTTGCGCGTCGGCAAACGCCTCGAGGCGGCCGGCAAGCCGCTCCTCGCCGAGAGATAGTATCCGGACCGCAAGCAGTCCCGCGTTCCGGGCATTGTTCACCGCTACCGTTGCGACCGGAACGCCCCGCGGCATCTGAACGATCGAGAGCAGTGAGTCCACGCCCGAGAGCGTGCGGCTTCTCACCGGCACGCCGATGACCGGCAGGGTGGTCAGGGAGGCTACCATGCCGGGCAGGTGAGCGGCGCCGCCCGCGCCCGCGATAATGAGGCGCAGGCCGCGGTCCTTTGCCGAGCGGGCGTACTCCACCATGCGCTGCGGTGTGCGGTGGGCGCTCACGACGGTGAGCTCGTAGGTGACGTCGAACTCCTCGCAGACCTCGGCCGCCGCTTTCATGACCGGCAGGTCCGAGTCGCTTCCCATGATAATCCCGATCATACGCTGCTCTCTCCTTCTCCTGCGCCCGTTACCCGAAGTGCTGCGACCGCGCGCGCCGCGGCACGCCGCGCGTCTTCGAGCTCGGACCTGCACACGGTGAGGTGTCCCATCTTCCTCCCGGCTCTCGACCTCCGCTTACCGTAGAGATGGAGGTGCACCCCCTCCACGGCGAGAACGTCCGCGAGGCCGTCGTAGGCGACCGGCCCCTCGGGGCCCGTCCCGATGAGATTTCGCATGACCGCCGGGCCGCGCATGCGCGTGCTTCCGAGCGGCAGGCCGAGCACCGCGCGGAGATGCTGCTCGAACTGATCGGTCTCCGCCGCCTCGATGGTGAGATGCCCCGAATTATGCGGTCTCGGAGCGATCTCGTTCACCACCACGCGTCCGCCGGTGATCACGAAGAGCTCCACGGCGGTTATCCCGACGCTGTCGACGGCCTCGGCGGCCGCGCGGGCGACACGGTCCGCCTCGGCGGCTACATTCGAACTCACCGTGGCGGGGTAGAACACCGAACGGACCAGGTTCAGCTCCGGGTCCATGTCCATCTCCACCGGCGGGTACGTCGCGATTGCGCCGTCGGCCCCGCGGGCGACAAGAACGGAGAGCTCCGTCTCGATCTCCACGAGCTCCTCCATATATGAAGGGCCGCCGAGCGGGAGCCCCGAGCCGCCGGGCGCGCGAACAACGGCGACGCCCCGGCCGTCGTAACCGCCGAAGCGCAGCTTCTGCACCGCCGGCAGACCGAACGCCGCGGCAGCCCCGGCGGTGTCACCACGGTCCGGGAGCGCGGCAAACCGGGGTCCGGGCACGCCGGCGTCGGCAAGCCGTCTGCGCTGGGCGAGCTTGTCGTTTATGATCTCGAGCACGCGGGCCGACGGCCGGGTCGGTATGCCGAGGCGCTCGAGCTCGCGCAGGGCGTCGGTACTCACGTGCTCGATCTCCACCGTCACGACGTCCGCCTGCCGGCCTGCGGCCACGACGGCCTCGAAGTCGGTGAACGGCGCCGTAACATGGCGTAGCGCCGTCGCGGCTGCCGGGCAGTCCGTCGTGGGGTCGAGTACGGTCAGCCCGATATCCAGGCGCGCGGCCGCCGCCCCGAGCATCCTGCCGAGCTGGCCCCCGCCGAGAACGAGAACCTGTGCGCGATGTTCCGCCATGGGCACCGTGATCTTACGGCGGGGCCGCTCGGCGGTCAAGCAAGCGGCGCACGTGGCGAAAGGCGCAC
The DNA here is from genome assembly GCA_964635245.1 of uncultured Spirochaetaceae bacterium. Lineage (GTDB taxonomy): Bacteria > Spirochaetota > Spirochaetia > DSM-27196 > PWMO01 > JAAAOH01. The sequence goes on along the minus strand of CAZWNS010000025.1, from coordinate 7,255 downwards.
TTGGCGCGGTGCGCGCAATTGAGTACTCTTCATCGGGCGGCGGCCGCGCGGGAGGAACTATCATGACACGACGACTCGTCACATTATCCATATTGCTGGTGTTCGCTACGGCGGGACTCGCCTTCGGCCGCGGGAGGCCGGAAACGGACGGCTCGACGGCGTGGGGTCGCATCGAGGAGCGCGGAAGCATCGTGGTCGCGACCTCGGGCACCCTCTTTCCGGCATCGTTCTACAGCGAGGACGATGAGCTTACCGGCTTCGACGTAGAGGTCATGCGCGCCGTTGCCGAGGAGCTCGGTATCGAGGTCGAGTTCCGTATCATGGCCTTCGACGCCATGCTCGGCGGGATCCAGAGCGGACAGGTGGACGCCGCGGTGAACGACATCAACCGCACCGCCGAGAGAGAGGAGATGGTCGACTTTTCCGCGCCCTACAAGTATTCCTTTGCCTCGCTCATGGTACGGGAGGAGGACCTCTCCGGCATCGAAACCGTGGACGATCTCGAGGGCAAGGTTCACGCGGGCGAGGCGACGACCACCTTTTCCCGGGTGATGCGGAGCTACGGAGCGGAGACTCTGACCTACGACAACGCGACGAACGATCAGTACCTGCGGGACCTCGAGCTCGGCCGCACCGACGTCATCATGAACGACTATTACCTGCAGCGCCTCGCCATTGAGTTCATGCCGGAGTTCGATGTGACCCTCCACCCGGATCTCCGGTTCTGGCTGGAGCCTGCGGGCAGCCACATCGTCATTGGCGACGGCGCCGATGAGCTCAAGAGCCGCATCGACGAGGCGCTGGCCGACCTGCGCGACGAGGGCACGCTCGGCGAGATCTCCGCGAGCTTCTTCGACGGGGACGACGTCTCAACCCGGCCCGACGTGGAGGAAGAGGGCTTCATCGTCATCGAGCTCGACGAGCTTCCCGAGTAGGGCCTACTCCGCAGCCGCCGGACGCCGTGCCGCCGGACGCCGTCCGCCGGGCGCGGCCATCGCAACGTCGAGTCGCCGTTCGAGGCGGTCCTGGAAGAGGGAGAAGAGGCTGCAGACGGCCCAGTAGACCAGCGCTGCGGTGAGGTACATCGTGAAGGTGTCGAAGGTGCGGCCCGCCACGATCTTCGCGTTGAGGAGCACCTCCTGCACGGTGATGACGGAGGCGAGCGAGGTGGCCTTGATGAGGTCGAGCATGACGTTGGAGAGGCTCGGAACCGCCACGCGAGCCGCCTGCGGGAGGACCACCTTGAAGAGAATCTGCGCTTCCGACATCCCGAGGCTGCGTGCGCTCTCCCATTGCCCTTTGGAAACCGAAAGAATCGCGCCGCGATCGATCTCGGCGATAAACGCAGCGCTGTTGAGGGCGAACGCGCTGACCGCCGCGGCGACCGCCGTGAGTCCGATGCCGACACTGGGCAGACCGAAGTAGAACAGGAACAGCAGGACAAGCACCGGCGTCCCGCGCATGAACGAGATATAGAGCCTGGCCGCGCTCTGCAGCACCCGCCGCTGCGACATCCGTGCGAGTGCGATCGGCAGGCCGAGCACCATGCCGGCCGTCATCGACGCGACGGCGATCAGCACCGTGTAGCGCAGTCCCAGAAGTACGAATGGAAGCGACTCCACCGCCAGGGCGGGGTCGAAGAACGATCTCACCGGGGTCCTCCTTGTAGGAGACAGGATACTCCAACGAGGCACCCCCCGTGAGCCCCGTCGGAAGTCATTCGGGCAAAGGAATCTTCAGCGTGAAGGTCGGGCCCGCATGGCCTGAAACGTGCAGCTCGGCGTGGAGCTGGCGAGCCAGGGCGTGTACGAGGCGCATGCCGGTGCCTGTCCCGCCCGTGAGCACCCGCGGCGATGCCCCCGGCCCGTTGTCGGAGAGCACCACGGTGAGTTGTCCCGCCCCGTGTGCTCCCTGTGCCGGCCTCTTATCCACTACCGCCCGAAACGCGTTTCTGCGATCCGGGGTGAAGGAGTGCTTCATGGAGTTCAGCGCGATTTCCGAGGCGATGAGCCCGACCGGTGCCGCGATCGTACTGCCGACGACAGGATCATCCCCTGCGACGGTGACGTCGATATGGAAGCCGGGCCGTTCGGGAAAAGCATTCGACAAAAGCTCCGAGAGGAACGTCCTGAGGGGCAGCTGTGAGCTCTTCGAGGCTTCCTGCAGTTGTTCGTGGAGGCGCTGAAAGGACGCGAGCTGGGCTGCAAGCAGGTCGCCCAGGTCCCTGCACTCGTTCGGGAGCTCCGCCGTCCGCAGCCTCACGATGCTCGCCATAACGGCGAAGCTGTTCTTCACGCGATGATTCGTCTCGCGAACGGTGAACTCCGCGCGGGCCGCATTGCGGCTGAGCTCGGCCGCCTCGCGGTGGCGGGCGATGGCGGCACGTACCGTTCGTACGAGGATACCGTAGCTTTGCGGTGCCTTTCGCACGACGCCGTAGGCCGCCACGCCGTCTACCTTCTGAAGCACCGGCTCGTCGTCGTAGCCCGTGTAGAACAGGACCGGCACGTCGAATCGGGCGGTAATCTCCCGTGCCGCCGCTCCTCCGTCCGTTTCGCCGTGCCCGAACCAGATGTCCATGAGCACAAGGCTGAACGTCTCATCCTGCGCGAGCGTGTCGACCGCCGTCTCCGCCGAGAGCATGTATTGGACCTCGAATCCGTAGTCGGAGAGAACTACCGAGACCGCCTCCGCGACCATGGCCTCGTCGTCGACGACAAGTATCCGATCACCCATGGATTCTTCCCCGGGGTACCCTGACTCTACACGGCAGCAACGCGCCCATATACTATATAGTATCGGCTTTATTGGGCTAATTCGGCGAGGCGCCACCACGCCCCGTCGGCGGAGGGAAGCGAGGCGTTCGAGCTCATGTGTTGCTGCGTCGCGGTACGGTGGATCCGCTCCGCTTCACGACACCGGGAAGGTGGTGCGCAGCGACGAGCAGCTGTCCGCGCCCGGCACATACCTGAAAATGGGCTTGCACATCAGAATACATCCCCGTACCATGGTGCCGGCACTACCTCCGGAAGGTAGCACACAACGATGACACGATCGGTGCTCAATACCATGGACCGGCGCCACAGCAACCTGTTTCACAGCATTCGTGACGCCATACTCGTGGCGGACACCGACCGCCGCATAATCGACTGTAACCGCGCGTTCACCGAGCTCTTCGGATACCGGCTGGAGGAGATCGAGGGCAAGACGGCGGTCACGGTCTACGCGAACGAGGAGGATTTCCGAAACGTCGGCAAAGACTTGGCGGCGGCGTCGAGCTCGCACGCGGTCATGACCGTTCGCTACCGCGCGAAGTCCGGGCGGATCTTTCCCGGCGAGACCACGGTCTTCGCCCTGAGAGACGACGAGGACCGGGTGACCGGCTACGCCGGACTCATTCGGGACGTCACCCGGCAGATGCAGGCGGAGGAGGACCTGCGGCGTGAACGGAGGTTTCTCGACGCGGTACTCGAGACATCGGGTGCATTGATCGTCGTCGTAGACCGCGACGGCCGGATCGTGCGCGTGAACGATGCCTGCGCCCGTACAGCGGGCTACGACGAGGCGGAGCTCGTCGGCACGTCCGTGACTGAGCTTCTCGACCCCGTCGAACGCGATGATGTCGAGCAGGTCCTCTCGCAACTCGTCTCCGGAGAGTTTCCGAGCACGCATCAGAATCACTGGGTGACGAAATCCGGGGAGCGGCGGTTCATCGCGTGGACGAATACGATAACCAGGGGCGACGACGACGACATCGAATGCATCGTCGCTACCGGCATCGACATCACCGAACGCGTGCGTGAGGACAAAGACAGGGTCCGGCGCCTGGAGGCGGAGCTAGCACGTCTCGAGGAGTTTGCTCATGACGGTCCGTCGCGCGTGACGCGGGGCTCCTTTTCGCAGCGCACGCTCAGAGAACGCAGTCCTGCCGACTTCGAGAAGGTATGCGAGAGCTATCAGGATATCCTCAAGGCGGGCCTGGAGGAGAAGATCTACAAATCTGAAGCGCCGGTGACCCCGCGGTTGCGGAGGCTGGCGGCGGCCCTCGGCCTGCTCGACGCCGGCCCGAAAGACGTCGTGGAGCTGCACGTCTGCGCGCTGAGGAACGTAACCGCAGGCGTATCAGACACGCGTGCCCGGGCACTCAACGAGGAGGGCCGTCTGCTTGCGCTCGAGCTCATGGGGTATCTGGTGACGGTGTACAGGAACATGATTACGCCCTGTGGAGACGAATCTGATGAGCGCTAACGTGCTGAAGCTCTTCGTAACGGGCCGAACGAAGCGATCTCAGAATGCCGTGAGAAGCGTGCGGGCCCTGCTGGCGGAACGCCCCGATTCCGGTTACGAGCTGCAGGTGATAGACGTGCTGGAGAATCCGGAGGAGGCGGAGGCCGACCGCATCCTCGCGACTCCGACGCTTCTCAAAGAGGGAGAGGGCGGCGGCATACGACTTATCGGTGACCTGTCGAATCGCGAGCAGGTGACGGAGCTTCTCGGCTTGCACGCCGGGGACGGGGAGAGGCCGGAGGAACGTGATGGCGAGCAAGGGTAGCGGTCTACAACTGGAGAAGCTGGATGTCGGCTTCGAGGGCTTCAGCATTATTTCCTACGGGGGAATCCCCAAAGGCCGGGCTACGCTGGTGGCGGGTACATCGGGTAGCGCGAAGACGCTGTTTGCCGTGCAGTTTCTCGCCGACGGCGTCAAACGGGGCGAGCCGGGGGTGTTCGTTACCTTCGAGGAACGTCCGGCGGATATTCGAGAGAACATGCGCTCCCTCGGATGGGACATCGCCTCATGGGAAGAACAGGCGATGTGGAGCTTCGTGGATGCCTCCCCCACGGTGGAGCAGGAGACCGTTCTCTCGGCGGACTTCGATCTCGGCGCTCTTCTCGCGAGAATCGAGCATGCGGTGCAGCGCAGCGGCGCCGGCCGCGTCAGCATCGACGCGCTCGGGGCGATCTTCACGGCCCTCGGCGATTCCAGCGTCATCCGCGGTGAGCTGCTCAGGCTGGTCTTCGCCCTCAAGGCGCTCGGGGTAACGACCGTCGTCACCGCCGAGCGTGATGCCGAGTACGGGCCGATCGCGCGCTTCGGGGTGGAAGACTTCGTGGCCGACAATGTGATCGTCCTGCGGAACGTGCTCGAAGAGGAAAAGCGACGACGCACCATCGAAATCCTCAAGTTCCGGGGAACCTCACACCAGAAGGGTGAGTTTCCCTTCTCCATCGTGCCGGGGCGCGGCATCGTGATCATCCCGCTGTCCGCCCTCGAGCTCAAGCAGGCGTCGTCGAACGTGCGTATCACCTCGGGAAACGAAGCGGTGGATGCCATGTGCGGAGGCGGATTCTACCGCGACAGCATCATTCTCGTTTCCGGGGCGACCGGGACCGGCAAAACGCTCATGACCACCGAGTTCATGGCCGGCGGCGCGAAGAACGGCGAGAAGTCCCTGCTCTTCTCATTTGAGGAGAGCCGCGAGCAGCTGGTGCGCAACGCAACCGGCTGGGGCGTCGACTACGAGCGATGGGAAAACGAGGGCAGGCTGAAGGTCGTCTGTGTCTATCCTGAGATCGCCAGTCTCGAGGACCATCTGATCGACATCAAGGATGTGATAGAGGAGTTCGAGCCCCAGCGCGTCGCGATCGACAGCCTGAGCGCTCTCGAGCGCATATCGACTCACAAGGGATTCCGCGAGTTCATCATCAGCGTCACGTCGTTCATCAAGCACCGCGAGCTCGCCGGGCTCTTTACCTCCTCCACGCCGACGCTGACCGGCGGGGCGTCGGTAACCGAAACGCACATATCCACGCTGACCGACTCGATTATCCTGCTGCGTTACGTGGAAATGTACGGTGAGATGCGGCGGGGCATGACGGTCCTGAAAATGCGCGGGTCCATGCACGACAAGGACATTCGCGAGTTTTCAATCGACGGGGAGGGCATGCACATCGGAAAGCCCTTCAAGAACATCGCCGGTATACTGTCGGGGAACCCGCAGCAGGTTGCCGCGCTCGAGGAGGAGCGGCTGAGGACCATGTTCGACAATGGCTGACGGAGTACGTACGGGCACATCCACTGAGGCCCCGCTGTTCGAGCTACTCACCAGGAGCGGGGACGGCATCGTGGTCGTCGACCGCGAGGGGCGCGTTCTGTTCGCGAACCCGGCCGCGGCGGCCATATTCGGCCGCACGCAGGAGGAGCTCACCGCGAGCGCTCTCGGACTTCCCCTCTCCTCGGGAGAGAAGACGGTTGTCGATGTTCTGCACGCGGGCACACAGACAAGAAGCGTCGAGATGACAGCCACCGACACCGTGTGGGACGACACCCCGGTACGCCTGGCGATCCTTCGTGACGTCACCGAACAGGTCGAGGTGCAGGAGAAGTACCGGCTCCTCGCGGAAACCTCGAGCGACCTCATCATCGTTCTCGAAAACGGAACGCCGACCTATGTCAGTCCCTCGGCGCGGGAGATTCTCGGATACGGGCCCGAGGAGCTGAGCTCCCTCGGTCACCTCGGCACCGTTCATCCCGATGACCGGGACCGTGTTACCGAAGAGATGCGCACGCGGCTGTTTTCCTCTCCCGCGGGACGCGGTCGGTTCGTAAGCAGAAACCTGCATGCGGACGGGAGTATCCGCTGGCTCGAAACCACCGGTGCCACGGAAACGCTGGAGAGCGGCAAGACGGTGACCGTGCTCAATACTCGCGACGTCACCGAGAGGGTCGAGGCGAACGAAGAGCTCGAGCGCGCCGTCGAGCAGAAGACGTTTCTGATGCGGGAGCTGAACCACAGGGTCAAGAACAACCTTGTACTGGTCACCTCGCTCATCGCCACGAAGGAGGCCACTCTGGGGGGCGAGGCCGACCTCTCGGATCTCATGAGCCGGGTCGACGCCATACGGATCGTCCACGAGAAGCTCTATCAGACGAACGAGGTCGCCTCGATCAGCATCAGGGACTATCTCGAAGATCTCGTGCGCACCGTTTTCGCATCCTTGAGTGAGCGGCACGTGCGCCTGGAACTATCGATCGAGGACACCTCTATACCGACCAAGACGGCGATTCCCGTCGGCCTCATCGTGAACGAGCTGGCAACGAACGCCATCAAGCACGGATTCTCCGGTGGCGCCACCGGCGCCGAAGCCGACGCCGACACCGCGGGCGACACCGCGGGCGACACCCCGGGCGACACCGCCTCCGCGGGCGACACCGCGGGCCCGCGCTTTTCGGTCACATTCAAAAGGGTTTCTTCGG
>CAZWNS010000024.1:28803-35061 GCA_964635245.1 uncultured Spirochaetaceae bacterium | reverse complement strand
CGGGCCGCCGCCTGACAATCCGAAGTATAGCAAAGCCGCGCGAAACCTATCAAGTGCACCGTAGCCGCGCCGCGCATGCAACACCCGCCCGCCGGCTGCGGCCCTGGCCCGCGAGTCGCCGGCCCCGCCGGTCATCGGCCCCCGGCGGCCGCGACTATCGTGCGCCCCTTGGGGCGCCGGCCGCCGGGCACCGGCGCCACCTCCCTTGCCACCCCCGCCGCCGAAGGCGCATCATTATCCGCAGGAGCATGATCATGTCACAGAAGGAACCCTCACCCCGTATCACGGGCGACGGCTGGGGACGGCTCGAAGTTGAGACCGTCGGGGCGCTCAAGGACGCCAAGCTCTGGCCGGGCGGCGGCCGGGAGTGGAACTGGAAGGAGACCGGGACCGAGCATAAGCCGGGCATACAGGTCGCAGACGTGGAGGAGCTGGTCGAAAACGGCGCGGAGGTGGTCATTCTCAGCCGCGGCCGCACGGGCAGCCTCGGCGTGACGAACGAGGCCCTCGACTGGCTGGCCGAGCGCGGCGTTGAGGTGGAGGTGCTTCGCACGCCGAAGGCGATCAGCGAATACAACCGTCTCGCCGGCAAACGGAAGGTCGGTGCCCTCATTCATTCGACGTGCTGAGGCGCTCGAGGTGCTTCGCACGCCGGGAAGCGAGGTTTCGCTCCTATCCCTGGTCCTCGTCCCCGGCCTCGCCCGAGTCCCCATCATCCGCATCACCGTTGCCGGGCGAAGCATCATCGCCCTCATCGCCCTCATCGCCGTCGTCGCCATCTTCCGCGTCATCGGCATCGTCGGCCTCGGCCTCATCGGCGTCGTCGGCGTCGTCGGCCTCATCGGCGTCGTCGGCCTCATCGGCGTCGTCGGCCTCATCGGCGTCGTCGCCATCGTCGGCCTCGTCGGCGCCCGGTGCATCGTCGGAGGGCTGATCGGTGCCGGGCTCGTCGCTTTCCGGCTGCGGCGTGTCGGCCTCGGGCTCGGGATCGGGCGGGCGCACGCGCTCGCTCAAGACTTCCGTGTCGAAGCGCGACAGCACGATACGGGAGTTCTCCTCGGCCATGTAGGGCACGGCGATCTCGCCGCCGGGGTGCTTCATCGAGAAGAGGGTCTCGCGTTCGCCGTCCGGGTCGATGGCTTCGAGGGTGACGTCGACCGACACGGGATATTCGGGCAGCACGCGCTCGAAGATGCCGAAGACCATGGCCTCCGGGACATCGTCGGGCGGCATCATGGTCAGATGTACCGGTGATCCCGCGGGGACCGAGGTGCCGGCTTCGGGCTCCTGATCGACGATGATGCCGCCGGCGCCGCTCTGACCGTTGTCGGAAAGGGAGAAGGTAAAGGGTATATCCTGCTCGGCAAGCAGGTCGATGGCCTCACGGAAGTCGAGACCGGAATAGGAGGGCACGCTTATGCGGCGCACGTCCTCGCCGCGGCTGACCACGAGATCGAGCGGCGTGGTGCCGGAGAGCTCGGTCTCGGGCTCCGGGTCCTGCTCGAGGATGGTTCCCGCAGGCTCATCGGAGAAGACGTAGCTCACGTCGCCGATCTGAAGCAGCGGGTCGAAGGTGGAGAACATGGTCGAGAGCTCGCTGCGCACTTCCTGAAGCGTGCGACCGGTGTAGTCGCCGACGCGGTCGACGATGGCGCCCCGGCTCACGGTCAACGCGACCTCTTTACCGGCGCGCACGAGGGTGCCGGCGGCAGGGTCCTGATCGACAACCTTCCCCTTGAGGTTGGGATCGGAGTGATAGCGCAGCTGAACCTCGGTGTGGAGCTCACGCTCCTGCAGCTCGATGAGCGCGTCGGCGAGCTCCGCCTGTCGTACTTCGGGGACGAGAATCTCCTCACGCCCCCGCAGCGACAGCACGAACGTGCCGAGGCCCGCGATCACGGTCAGCAGAACGATACCGAGAACGGAGAGCACGGTGATCTTGAAGTATCGGCTTTCCGGACGCTCGCCGTATCGTGGGAGCATCTTGCGGATTGTGTCGGTGAATCGCCTCATCAGGTTTCTTCTATCCTCCGAGCACGGTCCCGGGGAGGTCCCGGTGACCGTTTATGAAGCTCTTCCAGTCTACTGCTTGTCCCGCCTGGAGTTGGAGCCGCCGAACCGCAAGGACCCCTCTCCCGGTTTGTATCAGAATTCCCCGGCGCCTGTCTACGCCGAGGACATGACCGGGCGCCGCGTCCGCGGGAAACACCGGCGCCGCGTCCGCGGGAGGCGCCGGCGCCGCGTCCCGCGCCTCGAGCTGTGCGCCGGTATCCGCCGTGCCGTACACGGCCGCCTCCCGGATGGTGAGCTTTCGATCGCCCCAGTAGGTGTACGCCCCCGGCCACGGCGTGTAGGCCCGCACCATCCGCTCGATGCGCTCAGCCGGAGTCGCCCAGTCGATCTCACCGTCCTCCTTGCGAATGAGCGTGCAGTAGGTGGCCTCGGCTTCGTTCTGGGGCTCGGGCTCGGCCGCACCCTCCTCGATCCGGGAGATGGCCTCAACGAGCAAGTCGGCGGCCCTTTCGGCCACGAGGGCGGAGAGCGATTCGGTGGTCTCATCTCCGCTCAGGGCGATGCGCTCCCGGGCGATGACCGCCCCGGCGTCCATCTTCTCGGCGAGATACTGGATGGTAATGCCGGTCTCGGATTCGCCGGCGAGAATCACCGCGGGGATCGGTGAGGGTCCCCGGTATTTCGGCAGAAGCGAGGGGTGAACGTTGATGCCGCCCTCGGTGAAGAGGCCGAGGAACTTCGGCCCGAAGATCTTGCCGTAGGCAAAGGCGACAAGCATCGCCGGCTCGAGCCGGCGCACCGCCGCACGGGCATCCCCGTCGAGACGATCGGGCTGGAGCACGGGGAGTCCGAGATCCTCCGCCGCGACTTTCACCGGCGGAGGCGACACCTTGCGCCCGCGCCCCGAAACGGCATCGGGAGCGGTCAGTACGCCCACCACGGGAAAGCGCGCGGCAGCCTTCCTCAGAGAGGGAACCGCAATGTCGGGAGTGCCGGCGAAGAGGAGGTTCATGGACCTAGCCGGCGAGCGGTGCGGAATACTTCCTGAGGACGCGCTCGCGCTTCTTCTCGGAGAGGTGATCTATGAACAGCACGCCGTTGAGGTGGTCCTGTTCGTGCTGTATCACTCGGGCGAGCATCCTGTCGGCCTCGAGGTTGAAGCGTCGGCCCCGCTCGTTCCACGCCTGAACCCGAATCGCCGCCGAGCGCTCGAGGTCGGCGTAGATACCGGGGATGCTGAGGCAGCCCTCCTCGTAGAAGGAGGTCTCGAGGGAGGTCTCGAGGATCTGGGGGTTGATGAACACACGGGGCTCGTCCTCGGGGAGCTTCACCACGAAGAGCCGCTCGAGCACGCCGACCTGCGGGCCGGCGAGACCGATGCCGTCGGCATCCTTCATGATCTCGATCATCTCTTCGGCAAGCTCGCGGGTCTCGGCGTTGATCTCGGGCACGGGCTCGGCACGCGTGCTCAATAGCTCGTTCGGATGATAAATCAGTTCTCTCGTCGCCATGTTCACCTCAAGGCTACTAAAACCCCGCGGCGAGGTCAATTGATCACCGGGCCGGGCGCTTACGCCTACAACACGCTCACAGGGTCCACGTCGACCTCGAGGTAGACGCGGGAGGGCGCGCGGTAGTCGGCGAGCACGCCCGCGAGCGCATGATGCGCCGCCCGAAAACCGGCGGTCCGCAGGAGAATCTGGCGCCGATGGTTGCCGCTTATGATCGCAAGGGCGCACTCGGAGGGCCCCATCACCTCGGTTTCGCCGGCGCCGCTCCCCCCGCCACGACCGGTCGCGTCGCGCAGACGCGCGGCGAGCTCGGCGGCGCTGCGCTCCGCGGCCGCGCGGTCCTTTGATCGCACCACGACGCGCAGCAGTCGGCTGAAAGGCGGAAAGCCGAGCCCTCGGCGAACCTCGATTTCCTCGGCGTAGAACTCCTCGATCTCCCCGGACACGGCGCGGGCCACCGCCGGGTTGTGGGGCTGGAAGGTCTGAACGATCACCGTCCCGTCGGGGCTGTAGCGTCCGGCGCGCCCGGCCACCTGGGTGATGAGGCCGAAGGTGCGCTCCGCGGCCCGGAAGTCGGGAAGCATGAGCCCGGTGTCGGCCTGTATGATCCCAACGAGCTTCACCCCGGGGAAGTTCAACCCCTTGGCCACCATCTGGGTACCGAGCAGCACATGAATATCACCGCGGCGGAAGGCGTCGAGGGTCTCCTCGAGCACGCCCTTCGTGCGAACGGCGTCGGTGTCGAGGCGCCGGACGGTGAGGTCGCGAAATCGCGCCCGCACCTCCTCCTCGATGCGCTCGGTGCCGTGACCGGCAAACCCGGCATCGAGGGAGCCGCATTCGGGGCAGACCCGCGGCGGCTCGGCCGTGTAGCCGCAGTAGTGACACACCATCCTGCCCTTCGCCTTGTGGTAGGTGAGAGTTACCGAGCAGTGTCTGCATCGAAGCACGAATCCGCAGGAGCGGCACTGAAAGAAGGCGGCAAAGCCGCGGCGGTTGAGAAAGAGGATGGACTGCCGCCCCTCCCGGTAGCTCTTGCGCACGGCCTCCACGAGGGGGGTCGAGAGCGGCCCCTCCGCGCCGGTGAGGCTTACCACCTGCATCCGCGGTACGGAGCCGCCGGAGAGTCGCCGGGAGAGGGTCATGCGCTCGAGCCTGCCCTCGTTCATGAGATGCCAGGCCTCCACCGACGGTGTGGCGCTTCCCATCACCAGCCGCGCCTCCTCGGCGGAACAGCGGTGCATGGCCACCTGCCGGGCGTGATAGCGGGGTGTGGAGCCGGACTTATAGGAGGACTCGTGCTCTTCATCGAGAATCACAAGACCGAGGGACCGCACGGGGGCGAAGACCGCGCTTCGCGCCCCGATCACGAACGATGCCTCCCCGCGCCGGATCCGCGTCCACTCTCGCAGCCGCTGCGAAGGGGTAAGCCGCGAGTGGAGTACGGCGGCGGCCTCACCGAAGCGCCGCCTGATGGTCTCTACCACCTGCCGGGTGAGGGCGATCTCCGGCACCAGATAGATGATGCTCCGTCCCTCGGCCACCACCCGCTCGGCCACCTGCAGGAAGACCTCGGTCTTGCCGCTGCCGGTGATACCGTAGAGGTAGCTGAACCCGCCCCGCCGGGAGGTGATGCGATCCACCGCCTGCTGCTGCTCTGCCGAGAGGACGAGGTCGTGGTCCTCGAAGGCCGGCTCGTCGGCCCCGAAGGCCGTCGGCTCCTTCTCCTGCCTGCCGAGCGGAATCATCGCGGCGAGACACTCCCCGACGCTCGCGAGGTACATGCGGCTCATCCACCGGGCGAGCTCGAGGTAGCCCTCGTCGAAGAGGGGGGCATCGTCGATGCGGCGGGCAACCGACTTCACCTCGGTGAGATGCTCGGGGCACTCGGCGTCGGGATCAACGACGAAACCGCTGAGACTCCGCCGGCCGAAGGGGGCGACGACACGCACGCCGAGCGGGAGCTCCTCATCGCTGCGGTAGGTGAAGGCGTGGGGAACGGGAAGGTTAAAGGCCACGGAGACGTAACGGCTCATGCCTCACCGGTGTCGGCGCCGTCGCGGCCCGCACTGTCGGCGCCGTCGCGGCCCGCGGTCTCGGCGCCGGTATAGATCTCCCGCAGCCGCCTGAGGTCGTCCCACACCGGGCGGCGGTACTCGGGATTGCGCAGCACGCCGCTCGGGTGATAGGTCACCACCACCGGTACACCCTTGAAATCGAAGGTGCGCCCCCGCATCTTGCCGAGGCTGTCCATCCGGCCGCTGAGCCGGCTGCCGGCAAAGCGCCCGAGGGCGAGGATGCTTCTGGGACGGACGATGTCGATCTGGCGTCCGAGATAGGGCGTACAGGCGTCGATTTCGGCGGTCTGCGGGTCGCGGTTACCCGGCGGGCGGCATTTGACGATGTTGGTGATGTAGACGTCCCGCTCGCGGGAGAGGCCGATGGCGTGAAGCCACTTGTCGAGGTACTGCCCGGCCCGGCCCACGAAGGGAAGCCCCTTTCGGTCCTCCTCCCCGCCCGGACCCTCACCGATGATCATCACGAGGGGATCCAACACGCCCATGCCGGGCACGGCGGTGGTGCGTCCCCGGTGCAGGGGACAGAGGGTGCAGGCGCGCACCTGCTGCTCGAGCTCGGCAAGGGCGCGCCGTCGGGCCTCGATATCGTCGGCGCCCGCCTCGGGCGTCGGGGCGCGGCGCGTCCACGCCTCGACGGTATCGAGGAGCCTGTTGAT
>CAZWNS010000024.1:5968-28703 GCA_964635245.1 uncultured Spirochaetaceae bacterium | reverse complement strand
CGGGCGTCGGGGCGCGGCGCGTCCACGCCTCGACGGTATCGAGGAGCCTGTTGATTTCGTGAAGAATGCGCTGGTCACTCATATCGGGTTCGCATACCGGATCCTGTGCAGAAACAGCCCGCGCGCCGGCGCCGTGGTGCCGGCACGGCTCCGGTCCCGAGCATGCAGGATTCCGGCGAACCTGTCCACATCCGGCGGGTCCATCTCCATGATCGTTCCCACGATCGACCTCACCATCTTCCACAGAAACCCGTTGGCCTCGATGCGAAAGACGATGAACTCCCGCTCGGGATGGAATGCGGCGGCATACACGTGCCGTACACAATTCTCGACGGAGTCGGTCGGCGAGGCAAAGGTGGTGAAGTCGTGCTCGCCGCAGAGGGCGGCCGCCATGCGGTTCCAGGCGGAAATATCGGGGCGGGCTTTGAGGCGCACGCAGCGATCCTTCAGGTGCGGCGGGACGATCTCGGCGTGAAGGAGGTAGTAGCGATACTCGCGGCTCACCGCGTCGAAGCGCGCGTGAAACTCCGCGGGAACCTCACGGGAGCGCATCACCCTCAGGTCGAGCGGCAGGTGGGTGTTTATGGCCTCGCGGAACTTCGCGGCCGGGATGGAGGGATGGTCGGTGTGGAAGTTCGCGCACTGCGCCCGCGCGTGCACGCCGGAATCGGTGCGCCCGGCGGCATGCAGCACCACGCGCCGGCCGTGGATGCGCTCGAGCGCGGCCTCGAGCTCGCCCTGCACCGTCCGTCCGGCGCTCTGCACCTGCCAGCCGTTGAACGCGGTGCCGTCGTAGGCGATCTCGAGAAAGATGTTACGAGACATCCTCCGCCTTTTCGGGGTCCTTCTCCTCGAGCCCCAGCTCGGTCGCGATCTGCTGGTAGACCTCCCGCGCGTTGTCGAGGATGGCCTGCGGCTTCTTCTTCGAGGCCTTGCCCATCCCGAATATCTTGGCCACGGTCCGCTTTGCCCGCAGCAGGGCGATCCTGCGCTGCTCGGGATCATCGCTGGAGCCGTAGCGGTAGTCGAGATATCCGCCGAGATAGAGCACCCCGTCGTAGCCGTAGTTCTTGTCGAGGTCGGGTCCGAGGGGAAACACCTGCGGCAGCGCCTCGTCGCCGGTCTGCTCGAGCTCCACCGCGTACTCGTAGAAGAAGCGCGCCTTGCGATAGAAGACCCGGGCGAGATAGTCGTAGTTCTCCTGCGGACTGCGGCGGTGCAGGTCGTTGCAGAGCCAGGCCGCACGCAGGCTCGAGAGTCCCTGCTTGAAGGTCGGGGAGAACTCTTTCGGGAAGAAATCGTAGCACATGACGGCAAAGAAGTAGCTCGCCACTCCTTCCTCGAGGTCCCGCGGCTCGGTGAAATCGAGCCGCTCGAAGATGCGGTGGACGCTGTCGGCGCGTCGCGCGCGGTCGGCGTCGATCTTGCGGCGTACCGCGTCGGGGATCTCGAGAAAATCCTGGGGATACGCGGCGTAGAAGCAGTCGGGGCAGACGGTCACCGGATAGATCAGCGGGTAGACCCGACCGAACTTCTGCGATGCCTCGTACTGGCGGCGAAGCTCGTGGGTCAGCGAGCCCGCGATCAGCCTGCCGCGCCCGGTTCGCAGCTCCTCTCGATAGAACGTGGTCTCGCACACCGGGCACACGATGGGCTTCTTCGAAAAGAATGTGACCGTACTCTCGCTCACCCCTTCTCTCCTTCTATGATGACCACAGCGATGGCGTTGTCCACCTCGTGCGTCATCGAGACATGCACCGACTCGCCGCCGAAGTGATGGAGCCACTCCCGCGCCCGGCCGTGGAGCATCATCTCGGGCTTGCCCATGGAGTTGTTGCGCACCTCGATCTCCCGCAGGCGCACGTCGCGCAGGCCGATGCCGAGGGCCTTGCCGAAGGCCTCCTTGGCGGCGAAGCGGGCGGCGAGGGAGAGCACCATGGAGTGTCCCCGGCTCAGGGCGGTGTCGAGCTCCCGCGGATGAAAGTAGCGCTCGAGCAGACCCTGCCGGTCGACCCACTGCCGCATGCGCGAGACCTGTACGACGTCTATGCCGATTCCCAGAATCACGTCCCTATCCCCGCCTCTCGGTCACTCCTGAACTTCGGTCACCGTGACTTCGATCTCGGTCGGCTCGTAGCGTAGCACGATGAGACCCTGCGGCACATCGGGGCGAGCCGACAGCCGGTAGGTGCCCGGAGAGGTGATGGAGGACGCGTCGATGATGAGCTGCACCTGATCGGGATCGAGCTCCTCCACCTCGAGCTGCCGACCCTGTACCCGTACCGTGCCGCTCGGAAGCGTTCCTTCGATCTCCAGCTGTGGATCGAGCCCGAGCACGACGGTCTCCACCGGATCGAAGGTATGGAGTACCACCGCCTCCTCTATGATACCGCGGAACTCGACCACGTCGCCGCCGAGAAAGCTCACCAGGGGATCGGGCCGCTGCAGGCGCACGCGGACGCTGAAATCCTCGCGCCGTCCGGCAAGGTCGATGTCCTCGGTGGTGATCTCCTCGATGCTCTCCACGTGGCTGCTCGGCCCCTCGATCTCCACCGTCGAGGGCGAAATGCGGTACTGGGTAAGCTCGTAGCCGGTGGGCGGAAACCCGGTCAGGGACGGCTCCACGTCGACGACTCGCTGCATCGTCTCCTCGAGAGTGATCGCCACCTCGAGCGGCTCAACGCCGATCTCGAGGGGCTCGATGCCGCTCGCGGTGCCCTGCCGCTCCACCCGTATGGGCTCGAGAAACTCGCCGGCGGAGTCGTGCTCGGTGAGATCAACGTAGGCCCGGATGTCCTCCTCGAGGATGCGGAAGATCTCATCGGACTCCCCGCGCAGGCTCACCCGCACGTTGTCGGGAAAGCTCGACGCGGGCACATAGCCCTCGGGGAGCTCGAGCTCGAGCGGCACGCTGAAGAAACGCTCCTCGAGCTCGGATATGTCGTGAAACACGAGCAGCAGGATGGCCGCGGCGAGCGACAGCGCCTTGGCCGGCCAGTTGTGCAGGAGCCGCGCGAGGAACCGCTTACCCTTCAATGTGTGCGACCTCCTCCTGTACGCTTCCCGCGGTCTGCATATTCAGAAGCTCGGCCAGCTGCCGCCGTACGGTCTCGGCCGACAGGTCATAGTAGAGATTGCCGTCATGGGAAAGCGACAGCGCGCCGGTCTCCTCCGAGACCACCAGCACCACCGCGTCGGTCTCCTCCGCCACGCCGAGCGCGGCCCGGTGACGCGTGCCGAAGCTGCGGCGCACATCGAGTTGCTCCGAAAGCGGCAGAAAGCACCCGGCAGCCACGATCTTCCCGTCCTCGATGATGATGGCACCGTCGTGCAGCGCGGTCTCGTGGCCGAAGAGCGACATGATGAGCGGCGAGCTGATCTCCGCGTCGAGTCTGGTCCCGGTCTCGATGATGCTCTTCAGGCCCACCGTCCGGGCGAACACCACGAGCGCGCCGCGCCGGTCGGCGGAGAGCCGCTCCACCGCGCTTACCACCGCGTCGAGCTCGTAATTCTTGGATCTGCCCGATAGCTGCAGCAGCCTCCCCTGCCCGATGCGGGTGAAGATCTTCCTGAGCTCCGGCTGAAAGATGATGGCCAGGCCGATGACCAGACTCGGGGCGAGGAGGTTGATGATCCACAGCAGGGTGCGAAGATTGAGGAAGAACGCCGTCGCGTAGAGAAGCACCAGGAAGAAGGCGCCCTTTATGAGCTGAATGGCGCGGGTCTGGACGAGGATCTGGTAACCCTTGTAGATAATGAAAGCGAGGAGGAGAACGTCGAGGGTGGGAAGCACCACCTCCCGCATGATCCATATGTCGGTCAGAAAGCTCATCGCCGCTCCACGGTCGCTATCGCTTCGAGTACCTCAAGCAGCTGCACGGTCTCGGCGACGTCGTGCACCCGAAGAATATCCGCACCCTCCCGCGCCGCCCAGGCGTGTGCCGCGAGCGTACCGACGAGGCGCTCCTCCACCGGCAGGGGCGCATCCGCGGTACCGAGCACCTTGCCGATGAAGGACTTGCGCGAGAGCCCGATGAGGACGGGCGCATCGAGCTCCGCCCGCAGCCGGGAGAGCTCTCGCAGGATGCGCAGATTGTCGGCCACCGTCTTCCCGAATCCGATCCCCGGATCCACGATGATGCGCTCCGCGGCAACGCCGGCACCCGTCGCGAGCGCGATACGCTCGCGCAGCACCTCTAGAATATCGGCAACGGTGTCCTCGTAGTGAGGGCGCCGCTGCATCGTCTTCGGGGTGCCCTGCATGTGCATGAGCACCACGGGGACGCCGCGGGCGGCCACGAGCGGGCCGAGCTCCGGGTCGTCGCGCAGACCCGACACGTCGTTGACGATGTCGGCGCCGGCATCGAGCGCGGCCTCCGCGACGACCGCCTTGCGGGTGTCGACCGAGATGGGCGTGTCGCAGTGCTCGCGCAGCGCGTCGACGACGGGCACGACCCGCCTCCGTTCCTCGTCGAGGCCGACGGGATCGCTCCCCGGGCGGGTGGATTCCCCCCCGATATCGAGGATGTCCGCGCCCTCGGCAATCATACCACGGGCGGCGGCAACGGCCGCTTCCCGCGACTCGCGTCTGCTTCCGGGATAGAAGGAGTCCGGCGTACAGTTGACGATACCCATGACGAGCGGGCGCTCGTCACGGGTCAATGTACGCTCAGAGTCGAGCCGTATCGGTCTGTACGAGATTTGCCGACCGGACACCGCTAATTCCCGTGAATATACCACGTTATGGCGATGACCTTCAATCCGGCACTCCGGGATGGTTCCGGCCGTGCGGAGAGCGGGAGGATATTACTTCCTCTTCTTGTGTCGGTTCTTGCGAAGCTTCTTCTTACGCTTGTGCGTAGCGATCTTCTTGCGCTTCCGTTTTCTTCCGCAAGGCACGGGCACATCTCCCCTTCTGAACTAGAGTCGAGCTGGTTGAATGGTCCCTCAAGGATTTCTACCAACCGCGGTGGACGCTAAGAGTACTAGGCCGACGCCCGACGTGTCAAGCAACGCTCGAGGCGAGCTCATCGAGGGCGGCATCGTCGCCGGCTTCGATCCAGCGCACCCCCGGCAGGCGCCGGAAAAAGGTCATCTGCCGCTTGGCGTAGCGCCGCGTACTACGCTCGATATCCCCGGCCACGAGGGCGAGGCGGTCCCCGTCGAGCGCGCCGAACGAGCAGGCCGCGTCGCCCGCCACGGAGAAGAACTCCCGGTAGCCGATCCCCCGCAGCCCCGGGGACGTGGGACCGTATCCCATGCGGCAGACGGCCTCCACCTCCGCGGGGAGGCCCGCCGCCATCATCTCGGCAACACGCTTCTCGATACGGGCGGCAAGCTCCCCCCTGTCGCGCCACAGGCCGACGAGCATCACCTCAAAGTCCGCACGCGGGCGCTGCGGCACGTGGAAGCTCGAGAGAGGCCGACCGGAGGCCGCGTAGACTTCGAGCGCGCGCAGTATCCGGTAGGTGTCGTTGGGCGAAATGCGACCGGCGGTGGGCGGATCGACCCTGCCGAGCTCAGCGTAGAGGGCGTCCGCCCCTTCGGCCTCGAGCCGGGCGCGAAGGCGCGCGCGCATGGCGGGCGTGCCCTTCGGGGTGCCCGGCAGGCCGAAGACGAAGTTGCGGAAATAGAAGGCCGTACCGCCGGCGATGATCGGCAGACGGCCGCGTGCGGCAATCTCGGGCACGAGCTCCTCGGCTGCGGTGACGAACTCTCCGGCGTGGTACTGCTCGTCGGGATTCCGGATGTCGATGAGGTGATGGGCAAGCGCCGCTCGCTCGGCCGGTCCCGGCTTGGCGGTGCCGATGTCGAGGTGGCGGTAGACCTGCATGGAGTCCGCGCTGATAACCTCCGCGCAGCCCGAAAAGCGCCGGAGCAGGACGTCGGTCTTTCCGACGGCGGTCGGGCCGAAGAGGCACAGGACGCGGGGGCGCGGCACGCCTACTCCTCGATCTGGTACTGAACCTTTCGCGTGAGAATCTGTCTGATGGCGGTCGAAACGACCTTGCCCTGGTTGGCGTCGAGCTCCTCGTCGCCGGTGACGGTGATCTGATAGGCGCGGCGTATTGCTGCCGCGGTGAGCTCGTAGATATTGGAATCCTCGTTTATGAGCCTGTCGAGCGGAATGATCACGGAGACGCCCTCCACGTTGTTTCGTCGTATGTACCGCTAACATATCAACTTCCGCCGCATTCGTAAAGCCCCGGCGACCGCCGGCGGCCCGGTCGATGGTGGCGAAATACCCCCGGCCGGCCACAAAAACACCACATGTAGCGTTTTTTTGCGATTTTCGCTTGAAATGTGGGCGATGAATCCGATACACTCCGTAGCGGACTGAAAAAGTCAGCATTCGGGGCGCCGCGGCGTCCGGGCAAAAACACCGGCAGGAGGGTCAGCGGTGAACACTCAGCATGTCATAAAGAGAGACGGAACGCGCGCGGAGTTCGACGGGAGCCGCATTCGCACCGCGATTGCCAAAGCCATGGAGGCGGCGGGCGGAGACCCAGGATCTCTCGGGCTCGACGGAATCGTGGAGGAGGTCGTCTCGCAGATAGGCAGCTCCTTTCCCGAGCGATCGCCGGGGGTGGAGGACATACAGGACATCGTCGAGCAGCGGCTCGTCGCTCATGGTCTCTACGAGGTCTCCAAGGCCTACATCCTCTACCGCGAGCGCAGGCGCGCGGAGCGCGAGCGCGAGCAGGCGGAGCGCATCCGCAAGGCCGCCGAAGGCAACCTTCAGGTGGCCAAGCGGGACGGGAGCTTCGAGCCCTTTGACGGCGCCAAGATCCGCCGCACCCTCGAGAGCGCATCGGCCCATGTAGAGATTCCGGATCTCGCCCCGGTCATCGAGGAGTTCGAGCGCAGCCTCTTCGACGGCATTTCAGCCGCCCAGATCCATCAGGCGCTCATCCTCGCGGCGACCGCCTTCGTTGAGCGGGATCCCGCCTACAACCGCCTCGCCGCGGGCCTCCTCATGCAGCAGCTGCGCCGGGACGTCTTCGGCGCCTCCCTCGCGGGGCGGGCATCCGAGGGAGCGTACAAGGAGGCCTTCGTCGCGGGCATCCGCCGTGGGGTGGAGAACGGCATCTTCGACGCGCGGCTCGGCGGCTTCGACCTCGACCGGCTCGCCGGGGCACTGCGCACGGAGCGCGACGATGAGTTTACCTACCTCGGCCTTCAGACCCTCTACGAGCGCTACCTGGTTAAAGATCATGGGCGTCTGCTCGAGACGCCGCAGGCATTCTGGATGCGCGTCGCGATGGGGCTCTCCCTGCGCGAGGACGATCCGACCGCCCGTGCCGAGGAGTTCTACGAGAACCTCTCGAGCCTTCGGTTCCTCGCCTCGACGCCCACTCTCTTTCACTCGGGGCTCACCCGACCGCAGCTCTCATCCTGCTATCTCTCCACGGTAGGAGACGATCTCACCCACATCTTCAAGGTGATGAGCGACAACGCGCAGCTTTCCAAGTGGTCGGGCGGTATCGGAAACGACTGGACCCGCGTGCGCGCCACCGGCGCCCACATCAACTCCACCGGCGTGGAAAGCCAGGGCATCGTCCCCTTCCTCAAGATCGCAAACGACACCACCCTCGCCATAAACCGCAGCGGAAAGCGCCGCGGGGCCACCTGCGCGTACCTCGAGACCTGGCACCTCGACATCGAGGACTTCCTCGACCTCCGCCGCAACACCGGTGACGACCGCCGGCGAACCCATGACATGAACACGGCCAACTGGATTCCCGACCTGTTCATGAAGCGCGTACGCGAGGAGGGGCCATGGACGCTCTTCTCCCCCGAGGAGGTACCCGACCTGCACGATCTCTACGGAAAGGCCTTCGAGGAGCGCTACACGCACTACGAGGCTGAGGCGAAGGCCGGACGCATCAACCAATACCGGGTGGTGGAGGCGGTGAAGCTCTGGCGCAAGATGCTCACCCGCCTCTTCGAGACGGGCCATCCCTGGATCACGTTCAAGGACCCGGCGAACATCCGAAGCCCCCAGGACCACGATGGGGTGGTGCACAACTCGAACCTCTGCACCGAGATAACGCTCAACAACTCCGACACCGAGACCGCCGTCTGCAACCTCGGCTCGGTGAACCTCTCCCGCCACGTCACAGCCGAGGGCGTCGACCACGAGCTGTTGAGCCGCACCGTCTCTACGGCCATGCGCATGCTCGACAACGTCATCGACATCAACTTCTACCCCACCGAGGAGGCGCGGCGAAGCAACATGCGCCACCGGCCGGTGGGCCTCGGGCTCATGGGCTTTCAGGATGCCCTCTTCAAGCTGCGCCGGCCCTTCGACAGCCGGGGCGCGCAGGTCTTCGCCGACGAGATCATGGAGTTCATCTCCTACCACGCCATCCTCGCCTCCTCGAAGCTCGCCGCCGAGCGCGGCGCCTACGAGAGCTTCCCCGGCTCGAAGTGGGACCGCGGCATCTTTCCCCTCGACACCCTCGACCTTCTCGAGGCTGAGCGGGGCGTGGAGATCCCCGTGCCCCGCACGACCCGCATGGACTGGACACCGGTGCGCGAGCACGTCGCCCGCCACGGGATGCGCAACTCCAACACCATGGCCGTCGCGCCGACCGCGACCATCTCCAACATCGCCGGGAGTTATCCCTGCATCGAGCCCATCTACAAGAACATCTACGTGAAGTCCAACATGTCGGGCGAGTTCACCGTGATAAACGAGTACCTGGTGAATGATCTCAAGGCGCGGGGGCTGTGGAATCAGGAGATGCTCGAGGAGCTGAAGGCTCACGACGGCGATGTCGGCCGCATCGACGCCGTCCCCGCCGAGCTGAAGGAGCTCTACAAGGAGGCCTTCGAGATCGACGCCACGCGCCTCGTTCAGCTTACCGCCCTTCGCGGCAAGTGGATCGACCAGAGCCAGTCCCACAACGTGTTCATGAAGGGCGTCTCGGGCAAGAAGCTCGAGGAGATCTACATGGCCGCCTGGGAGCTGGGGTTGAAGACCACCTACTACCTCCGCAGCCTCGGCGCCTCGCAGATAGAAAAGTCCACCCTGGACGCGAAGAAATACGGCTACACCCAGAAACGCGAGGCGGCGGCCCCGAAACCGGCGGTGGCCGCCGGGTCGGGAGCCGAGAGCGCGCTCGCCGGCGGGAGTAACGGAAACGGCACCGGCGCAGCGGGCAGCGCCGGCGACGCCGCCACGGGGGAGCGCCCCACGCGGATCGCGGCAACGGCGGTGACCACCGACGCCGGCTTCGCGGCGAGCATCGCGAACATGAGCTCGGCGACGGAGATCACGAACATCTGCAGCCTCGACGACCCGGACTGCGAGGCGTGTCAGTAGCGCCGGCGGCGCAGTGGTCGGACACGCCCTGAACCGGAGCCGGGAATGGAGCCGGAAACCGAGAAGGAGGTTTGAACGATGCCGATTATCAACAATTCCAAGACGGACCCGAACAAGATCCTGCCGATGACCTACACGTGGGCGCGCCGGCATTACAAGGATGCGCTGGCCAATACGTGGATGCCGGAAGAGATTCCGATGCAGGACGACATCGAACAGTGGAAGTCTCCGACGGCGCTGAGCGAGGAGGAGCGACGGCTCATACTGTGGAACCTGGGCTTTTTCTCGACGGCGGAGTCGCTGACGGCGAACAATCTGGTGCTTGCGGTCTACAATCACGTGACGAATCCGGAGTCGCGGCAGTACCTGCTGCGGCAGGCCTTCGAGGAGGCGGTGCATACCGACACCTTCATCTACGTCTGTGATTCGCTGGGGCTCGACCCCGACGAGATCTACGGGATGTACGACCACATTCCCTCGATCAAGGAGAAGGACGAGTTCGTGGTGGAGCTCACCAGGTCGGTGGACGAGCCGGGCTTTTCGACGGTGGGGACGGAGAACATCCAGCGCTTTCTGCACGACCTGGTGGGCTTCTACGTCATCATGGAGGGGATCTTCTTCTACGCGGGCTTTGCGATGATGTTGGCGCTGAAGCGGCAGAACAAGATGGTGGGCACGGGCGAGCAGTTCGAGTTCATCATGCGCGATGAGAGCCTGCACCTCGCCTTCGGGTGCGACCTCATAAACACGATAAAGAGCGAGAACCCAGAGGCGTGGACCCCGGCGTTTCAGGCGGAGATTACCGAGCTCATCGAGCAGTCGGTGGAGCTCGAGAAGATCTACGCGCGCGATGCGTGCCCGGGCGGCATCGTGGGGATCAGCTCCGATCAGTTCGTGAACTACGTCGAGCATATCGCCGACCGCCGTCTCGAGCGCATCGACCTGCCCAAGCGTTACCACACGCCCAATCCCTTCCCCTGGATGAGCCAGGCCACCGACCTCACGAAGGAAAAGAACTTCTTCGAGACGCGGGTGACGGAGTACCAGACGGGGAGTCTGGTGTGGGATTGAGGGGTACGCGTATATGCGAAACATGGCATCTCTGCCGCTGCCGGCGGCACACACATTCGAGGCATGGCAGCAGTGGTTCGCGGCCTTCGCCGATCGCACGGCGGTGGGCTTTCACGGCATCGAGCTGGTGAGCGTGGACGACGAGGGGCTGGTCCTTCGTATGCCGATCGGACCGCACGCGTTGCAGCCCTACGGCCTTCTGCACGGAGGCATGAATATGCTTTTGATGGAGTCTGCCGCAAGCCTGCACGCCTGCTGGAAGGTGGACCTCACCAGGCGGATTCCGGTCGGCATCGAGATAAACGGCTCTCATCTGCGCTCCGCGACCGATGGAGTCGTTCTCGCTGCGGCCACCGAGATCCGCCGCAGCCGGACCATCGCCCACCACGAAATCACAATCACGCAACAGGAGACCGGAAAGAGCATCTCGGTCGGCCGGATGACGAATCTGTACGTGGACGCATAGCGCGTGAGGTATCAAGAAGCGTGTTGGTGAGGATCGAATAAGTCGTTGAATGATGGGGAGCTTTGCGTGATCAGAGCTGTCCGGCGATGTCAGGCGGAACCGTTTGCGAATAAGAATGTGTGCCGGCGGGACTTGCGCCTGTCTCCACCAACACGCTGCTATATACCTCGCATAGCGCGGAAGCCGAGGTGCCGTCGTGCCAGTCAGCCGACCGGTCGATTTTTCTTGACGATACATGACAGTGGGGCTAACATTTCACAGGCAAGGAGGGCGTATGACACAGCAGGGGCTGGGTTTTCTCGAGCATCTTTACCAGGGCCGTTTCCAGGAAGACCTGCTACGATTCCCGCGGCCGGACGAGCGGAAAGTCGAGCAGTTCATGCAGCGCTTTGCGGAAGCCGTCCGCGACTACTCTCCGGAGAATATCGAGAAGCAGGGCGTTGTTCCGGACGAGCTCATGGCGAAGCTCAAGGAGATCGGCCTCTTCGGGCTGACGATTCCGGCTGAGTACGGCGGACTCGGATTCTCGACCTCGGAGTACCTTCGGGTGGTTGAGAAGATGGCCGGCCACGACATGGCCCTGGTCCTCGTACCGCTCGCCCATCTTTCAATCGGGATGAAGGGCATCACCCTCTTCGGAACGGAGGAGCAGAAGCGCCGCTATCTCACCGCGGCGGCATCCGGTGAGATGGTCTTCGCCTACGCGCTCACCGAGCCGAAGACGGGATCCGACGCACAGCACATCGAAACGAAGGCCGAGCTCTCCGAGGACGGCAGCCACTACATCATCAACGGAAGCAAGACCTACATCACCAACGGCAACTACGCGCAGGGCTTTACGGTCTTCGCCCAGCTCGACCCGCAGAAACCCGGCTACATGGGTGCCTTCATCGTGGAGCGAGCGTGGGAGGGGGTGAATGTCGGCAAGGATATGCCGAAAATGGGACTCAAGGTTTCCTCCACCACGCCCATACAGTTCAAGGACGTACGAGTCCCGAAGGAAAACCTCCTTGCGGCCCCCGGCGACGGGTTCAAGATCGCCATGAACATCCTCAACTACGGGCGCCTCGGCCTTGGCGCAGCCTCGGCGGGACTGATGAAGCAATCGCTGCAGGACATGAGCAAGCGGGCGGAGTCCCGCAAACAGTTCGGCGTTCCCATCAGGGAGTTCGAGCTCATCCAGGAGAAGCTCGTGCGGGCGAAGGCCCACGCCTACGCTGCCTCCAACATGACCTACTTTACCGCCGGCGCGCTCGAGCAGGAGCCGCTCGCAAACGTGGCCATCGAGGGCTCACACTGCAAGCTCTACGGAACCAACGAGTGCTGGAATACGCTCTACGACGCGCTGCAGACCGCCGGAGGCTCGGGGTTCATCGCCACTCAACCCTACGAGAAGCGCATGCGTGACTTCCGCGTGACCACGATCTTCGAGGGCACCACCGAGATCCACTCCATCTACCCCTCCCTCACCCTGTTGCGAAGCCTCGGCAAGGAGCTGGCGAAGCGCACGAACGGGGCGGCAAAACTCGCCTACCTGTGGTCGTTCGGCCGGACGGTAGCGCTGTCGCACATGGCCGGCGGCCGTCCGAGTCTCGACCGCGCGCTGCAGACGGCCCGCAAGAGCGAGAAGCTCCTGCGCACACTCGTGAAAAAGGCGCTTACCACCTACCGGAAGAAAGTGACCGAGCACGAGTTCCTGCTCCGGCGTATCACGTGGCTGAGCCTGAGCCTGTTCTGGCTCGTTGCCTCGGTGACCGCGCTCAAACGCCGCTTCCCCGACGGCGACTACCCAGCGGACGAGCTTGCTCTGCTGGATTATCTCGTGGAGGAGGCGCGCGAGGTACAGGAGCGCGACGGTCACTTCAAGCCCGACGGGCTCGAGTCCGCGCACCACGCGGTGATGAGCTACATCGGTGCCGATCCCGGCGGTACTCACCCGTAGAATCCCCGCTCCTCTTCGGCGAAGCGTGAGATCAGCGGCGCGGGCTCGAACCGCGAGCCGAAGCGCCTCGAATAGTCTACAAGGCGGTCTCGAACGGCCGCGAGACCCAGCGTGTCCCCGTATTTCAGCAGCCCGCCGCGGAAGGGCGGAAACCCGGTTCCCATGATGAGGGCAAGATCGAGCTCCCAGGCCGATCCCACGCTCTCCTCCTCGAGGGCGCGGGCAGCTTCGTTCATCATCGCGAGAAGGGGCCGGTGAACGATCTCATCGTCGGTGAGCGTTGTCGCAGAGCGCGTCCGGTGCTTCTTCACGATCTCCCGCATCTCGGAGTTCACCACAGCGCTCTTCTTTCCCCTTTTGCTCCCGGCACCTCCCGCGCCGCCGCCGCCGTACACGAAAAAGCCCTTGCCGCTCTTCTTCCCGAGCAGATCGGTTCTGCCCGCAACCTCTTCGAACACCCCGCCGGTCTCCATGCGCTCGCCGTAGGCCGCGCGCAGAACCCGGGCCACTTCGTGCCCCACGTCGATCCCGATTTCATCGAGCAGCGTAAAGGGACCCATCGGCATGCCGAATGAGGCGATGAGTCGGTCGATCTTCGGAAAGTCGTGGCCCTCTTCGGCCATGATGACGGCCTCGTTGAGGTAGGGCATGAGCAACCGGTTGACGAGGAAGCCGGGGCGATCGCTCACGAACACGGGAGTCTTCCCGAGTGCCAGCGCGAGGTACCCCACATCGCGAAGCGCAGCGTTCGCGGTCTTCTCCCCGGAAATGACTTCCACCAGCGGCATCCGGTTCGGGGGATTGAAGAAGTGCATGCCTGCGAAGCGCTCCGGATGCTCGAGCGCATCCGCCATCTCGGTGATCGACAGCGAGGAGGTGTTCGAGACGATGAGGGTGTCCGCGCGCACGCGCTTTTCCACCTCGGCAAGCACCTTCTTCTTCACATCGAGGTTCTCCACGACGGCCTCCACGACGATGTCGGGATCGCCGATGGCCTCGTAATCGAGTGTGGCGGAGAGGTGATGCATCTTCAGGTTCACAACCCGCGCATCGTACTTTCCGCGCATCTGAAGCTGCGAATAGATATCGTGGGCCTCCGAGTAACCCTTCTGCAGGGCCTCAATTGCGATGTCCTTCATCACTACGGGCGTATCCGCCTGGGTGAAGAGCCAGGCTATCTTGCCGCCCATCACGCCCGCGCCGAGCACCGCGGCCGCGTGGATCTGCCGCCGCTCACCCTCGGTCTTGAGGATGGGATGCTTCTTGGCCTTCTCGCTTGCAAAGTAGAGGCCGGTGAGGTTCTTTGCCTCCGGCGTAGCAGCAAGCTTCCCGAAGCGATCACGCTCGGTGCGCATGGCTTGTGCGCGGCGTCGCCCGTAATTCTTCCGTACAACATCCACCGCCGCGGGCTGCGCGGGGTAGTTGCCCTTCGTCTTTGTGAGGACGTCCCTGCGGGCGCGCCGGTAGAGAAGCCGCCGCCCGAGGGGCCCTTCGAGCAGGCGAATGCCGAGGGGGCGCTTCTTCCCGCCGGGCCGTCTACGCGGTCGCTTTGTGCCGCCGAGGCCGTCAATGAAGCTTCGCGTCCAGTCCTCCGCGAAAGCCGCCGGATAGTAAGCATCGACCAGGCCGATCTTCGCCGCCTTCTTCCCGTCCACCGGTTTCGCGGTGAGAATCATCTGGAGGGCCTGGGAAAGCCCCACCGTGCGGGGCAGGCGATAGGTGCCGCCGAAGCCGGGGATGATCCCGAGACTTGTCTCGGGGAGCCCGAGCTTCGTCTTCGGGTTATCGGTTGCGATACGGTAGTCGCAGGCAAGGGAGAGCTCGAGGCCGCCGCCGAGACAGGCTCCGTCGATGAGGGCGACGGAGGGAAACGGCAGGTCCTCGAGGCGGTTCAGGATCTCCTGCCCGTGCCCCGCCTTGGTGCGGGCATCGTCCGGGTCCGAAAGGCCTGCAATCTCGTGTACGTCGGCGCCGGCTATGAACATGCCCGGCTTCCCGCTTTTCACGAGCAGCGCCTTCAGATCCCGCCTCCCCTCCAGGGAACGGACAATCCGATCGAGCTCCTGCATGACCGGTGTCGAGAGGATGTTCGCACGCCCCGTGGGATCGTCGAAGACGAGCTCGGCAAGCCCGCCGGACTCCCGCAGTGTCACCGCGGGCGCGGTGCGCGCCGGCGGGGTGTCGGTGTCCGCGCCTCGGGTCGGCTGTTGTGCCGCTTCCGTTTCCGTTCGTTGTGCTTCACTCATCACGCGACCTCCAGAAGCAATGCTGCGCCCTGCCCGCCTCCCACGCAGAGGCTTGCAAGGCCGGTGTTCTTCCCCTGTCGCCGGAGCTCCTTCAGGGTGTGTACGACGATGCGCGTGCCCGTCATACCGACGGGGTGGCCGATGGCGATGGCACCACCCTGCGCGTTCAGGTTGTCCGTATCGAGCTCGCCGACGTTCCGGTCCTTGCCGAGAAACGTCTTCGCGAACGCATCCGAACCGAAGGCACGCTCACAGGCAAGCACCTGGGCGGCGAAGGCTTCGTTGATCTCGGTGTACTCTATATCCTTCATCGTCGCGCCGGTGCGGTCGAAGAGCCTGCTCGTTGCGTAGACCGGGCCGAGGCCCATGCGCTCGGGCTCGAGTGACGCGTAGGCATAGTCGCGCACGTAGCCGAGAGGCTCGAGGCCGCGCTTCTTTGCCTCGCTCTCGGCCATGACAAGCGCCACCGCCGCGCCGTCGGTCACCTGGGAGGAATTACCGACGGTCACCGTGCCGTTTCTGCGGTCGAAGTAGGGCTTGAGCTTGCCGAGCGACTCCATCGACTGGTTCTCCCGCGGGCCGATGTCCTGCGTGACGACTGTCGAGAAGTCCGGCCAGGTCGGCACCGGGACAATCTCCGTTTCGAGAGCACCCTCCTGCTGCGCCTTGAGCGCGAGCCGGTGGCTGCGGAGCGCAAAGCGGTCCTGCTCCTCGCGGGTGATGTGAAACTCGCGCGCGAGGTTCTCCGCGGTCATTCCCATGATGAGACCACTCACCGGGTCGGTGAGGCCCTGAACCAGCCCGATCTCCGGCTTGAGCATGCGCAGCCTGAATCCGAACAGCGTCTTGAGCCTCTGCAGGCCGGTCTTCGCGCGCATGAGCCGATTTATGAAATCGGAGTACTCCTGATTGAACAACAGCGGGATATTGCTCATGCTCTCCACCCCCCCGGTGAGGAAGACCGTCCCATGTCCCGCAACGATCTTGTTCCAGGCGGTAGTGATGGATTCCATGCCGCTTGCACAGTTTCGGTGCACCGTATAGCCGGGTACATGATTCGGTATGCCGGCCTTCAGCGCGATCACCCGCGAAACGTTCGCCGCGTGGACCGGTTGGGCGACGTTTCCGATAATGACCTCGTCGATCTCGTCGGTGGGAAACTTCGTGCGATTCAAGAGCTCGCGTGTCACGGTCGCCCCCAAATCGTCCACCTGGGTATTCTTCAGGGCTGTGCCCGCCTTTGCCATGGGTGATCTCACGCCGTCGATGATGGCGAGGCGTTCCTTCATTTCGATCCTCCGATGCTCGCATACATGTTCTCGATAATGTCCGAGTACATCTTCTCGATGTTGAACCGTCTGACCTTCAGCGTCGGGGTCAGCTCCCCGTCGTCGACGCTGGCCTCTTTGTGCATCACGTGAAAATCAGTCACCCACTC
Source organism: uncultured Spirochaetaceae bacterium (assembly GCA_964635245.1). Classification (GTDB taxonomy): domain Bacteria; phylum Spirochaetota; class Spirochaetia; order DSM-27196; family PWMO01; genus JAAAOH01. The sequence goes on along the minus strand of CAZWNS010000024.1, from coordinate 12,212 downwards.
ACAGTGATGGTGGTGGGGATTGATCTCGTCAATGTGCTTCCGGATCTGCTCCCGCAGGTACCGGCTCTGGAGGAACTCCGCGTCGGCCATGTTACCGAAACCGTGCTGCTCCTTAAAGGCCTTGAGCTTCTCCATATCGGGAAACAGCAACGCCGTCACATAGGTTCTGTTGTCCGCAAAGATAACGGCGGTGTCCACGACGGGAAAGTCGGTGAGGTCGCGCTCGATCGGGCCGGGCGGGACGTACTCCCCGGTGGACTTTTTGAAGAGCTCCTTACGGCGCCCGGTGATGGAGAGGTAGCCCTGCTCGTCGACGCTTCCGAGGTCGCCGGTATGAAGCCAACCGTCAGGGTCGACGGTCGCCGAGGTGGCCTCTTCATTGTTGTGATACCCCTGCATGACGTTCGGCCCCTTTGCGAGGACCTCGCCCTCCTCGGAGATCTTCACCTCCACCGAGGGATACACCGTCCCGACCGTGCCGAGCTTCCACCGGCCCGGTGCGTTCGCCGCGATGACCGGTGAGGCCTCGGTGAGTCCGTATCCCTCGTATACCGGTATGCCTATGTTCCAGAAGAACCGACCGATATCCGGCCGCATCTTCGCAGAGCCGCAGATGGTGTAGCGAAGCCGGCCGCCGAGCCCTTCCCGCAGCTTGGTGTATACGAGCTTGTTGTAGATCGTATCGGTCGGCCGAAACGCCGACGATTCGGCAGGCTTCGATTTCGCCCGCTCCATGGCGGCCGTCACGAGCTTGCGCTTGAGGCCGGTGTATTCCTCTATGCGGTCGTTCATCTTCATGAAGACCTTCTCGAGGATGCGCGGCACGACGGTCATGATCGTGGGCCTGACCTCACGGATGAACTCGCCGATACGCTTGGGGTCGCTCACAAAGTACACGGGAAGCCCCGAGGAGAGATAGAAATACATCACCATCCGCTCGAAGATATGCGCGAGCGGTAACACCGAGAGACATAGGTCGCTGCTCGGGTCACTGTGGAAGAACTGGTGAGTATCGTGAATCTGGCTCACGATGTTGCGCTGAGTCAGCTCCACGCCTTTGGGCAACCCCGTGCTTCCGCTGGTGTAGATGATCGTGGCAAGATCATTCTCGCCGACGCGGTCGATCAGCGACTCGAAGAGCTCGGGCTCGGCCTGCGCGCGCGTTTCCCCGAGCCGGAACAGCTCCTCGAACTCGGGATGCTCGCCGGCGTAGGCAAACGTGATTATGCGTGCAAGGCCGTTTCCATGCTCCATCGCCATCGGGATCTCTTCCGGCTCACCGACGAGCAGCAGTTTCATGCCCGAATCACGTATCTCGTGGGTGAAGCTCTCCGGCGAGATCCGGGTAAAGATCGGCACCGTAATGCCCCCGGCGATCTGGATGGCAAGGTCGATCATCACCCACTCCGGCGATGACGGCGCTATGAGCCCGACCGACTCGCCGGGTTTCACCCCCGTCTCCACGAGCCCGAGCGCGAGGTGCTTTACGCGCTCGTAGAATTCTCCTGTTGAGTAGGTGACCCACCCGCCGTTGTGCGGAAACGCAAACTGTACCTGTTGATCGTACGTACGCGCCGCGAAACGAAGAAGCGCGGGAAGCGTCTTGTAGTCTTCCATCTTCATCCCCCAGAATATGGCAGTCCTGACAGTCGGTCGCCCGACAGACACGACCGCAGTATACCGTATTCCTGATGAAAACGCAAATATTATCTGCCTCGTGAGGATAAGGAGGCGCCCGGCGGCTTCGTGGATGGGGCGCAGCCCCGGGGTGGCTGCCGGCGGCCGGGGATCGGCGCGGAAGCCCGCGTTTCAGAGCTTCAGAGTGACGCTGACGCGTGTACCTGCGGTGCCCGCGGCGTCCGTGGCGCGGTCCGAATCGGCGCCCCGCTCTATGGTGAGCTCCCCGTTGTGCTGATCGACAAGGGCGCGGACCATTTCCAGGCCGAAGCCCCCGATGGAACGCGCGTCGACCTCGGGGCTCATGCCGATGCCGTTGTCGCCGACGGTCAGTCGCAGCATCCCGCCCTCCTCGCGCTCGAGAGATACGAGAATGGCCGGGTCGTCGTTCCCCGCTACACCCGGGAACGCGTGTTTTGCCGCGTTGGTGACGAGCTCGTTCACGATGAGGCCGATTGAGGTTGACAGGCCGGCCCTGATAAGCACGTTTTCCGCGTCGGTTTCGAGCCTGACGGCGTCATCGAGGGTTCCGCGGCGAAGGCCCTCGGCGAGCGTCGCAATGACGGAGGCGGCATCCACGTACTCGTAGTCCTGCCGCCCGTAGAGCGCGTCATACACGCGGGCGATCACACCCACCCGTGATACGGCATCGTCGAAGTGCTGCCGCGCAGTCGGATCCTCGATGCGCTCGGCCTGCAGCATCAGGGTCCCCTGCACGAGCTGCATGTCGTTTTTCATGCGGTGGTGCACCTCGCGCAGCAGAAGTGACTTCTGCCGCTCACTCTCTTCGAGCGCGGCGGTGCGCTCTTTGAAGAGCTCCGCCACCTTCAGCAGCGCCCGCTCCCGCCGCGCGCGAGAGGAGAGCTCGAGGAGATACTCGGGATCCGCCGGCTTGTGCGCGTAGGCCGCGGCGCCCGCGCGCATCAGCGATGCCGCGAGCCGCGGATCGTGGTCGGTGGTGATGACGATGCCCACCGCCGCCGGGGCGGAGGCCCGAAGGTCAGGCAGAAGGCTGTCGCCGGCGCCGTCCGGCAAGTGATGGTCGATAATGGCGACGTCGAAGCCTCCGCGTGACAGGGCCGAGCGGGCTGCGGCGAGATGCTCCGCGGTTTCGACCAGGTAACCGTGATCGGCGAAGGCTCCGGCAAGCAGCTCGAGCTGGCTCCGGTCGTCGTCGACAATGAGCACCCGTGCGCTGCGCCTTTCGGCGGCTCCCCGCAGCACGGAGCGCACCTTGGCAAGCAATTCGTCGGAGGAAATGGGCGACTCGAGGAATCCGTCGGCACCGATGTCCGCGGTGATCTGCTCGGTGTCGGCGCCGGAGAAGGTCGCCGATACGACGAGTATCGGCACCTCATTGAAGGTGGCGTACTCGGCGGATCGCAGCAGGCGCGCCAGCCTCCATCCGTCGATATCCGGCATGTGCAAGTCGGTAATGATCAGCTCTGCGGTTGCGGCGGAAGACGCGTTGGAAAGCAGCCCCTGTGCGCTGTCGTAGCTCAGCACCGAGTACCCGTTCGCCTCGAGCGTACCGCTCAGTCGTGCGAGGGTAACCTGGTCGTCGTTCACCACGGCCACCGTGGACCGTTTGACTCCCGCTGCGGCACCATTCATGGGCGCAAGGTATAACTAATAACGCTAATTTGTCAATAATCACCCGGAGTGGTCCGCTGCGAACAGGCGGGCGACCCGATCGTAGCTCTCGCGGTTTCCGATGTCGTAGCGCGCGCCCTCGAAGCGGAAGGCGTACACCGGCGTCCGCTCGATGAGCCAGGGAAGGAAGCTGCCCGGCGCGTCGCACTCACCCCCCTGGGCGAGGTAGGCGGGAAGGCGCTCGCGGAGGGTGCGCCGGGTGTAGGCGTAGAACGGCGGTACGGCCCAGGTGGAGCGCGGTTCCGCCGGTTTCTCGGCGAAATGCAGCAGTCGTCCGTCCTCGGCGAGCTCCGCTACGCCGGTGCGGCGAAGCTGCTCCACCTCGGAAAGCTCGTGCGCGGTGATGCAGTCGCATCCTGCCTCCCGGAAGAAGGCGGCGAAGTCGGCGAGCTCGAAATCAAACAGGTTGTCCCCGGCGAGAACGAGGGCATCTCCTTCCACGTCGGCCTTCTCGACCGCGAGGTGGAGATCGGTCAGAGCGCCGATACGGTTTGCGTTCGAGGTGGAACCGTCGTTGACGATCTCCACGCCCCCGCCGGCGCCGAAGCGCCGCTCACGCCAGCGCTCGAAGTGCGACGCGAAGCGGGCGTTGGTCACCACCACGAGACGCCGTACCCCCGCCACACGGCGGACGTTGTCGACGATGCGATCGAGAATGCTCCGTCCCCCGATATCCAGCAGGGGTTTGGGAACGTCCCGCGTCAGCGGATAGAGCCGCGTCGCGTACCCGGCGGCGAGGATGATAGCGGTCACAGTGAAAACACCTCGGCACCGTCGGCGGTCCTGCTGAAAAAGACCCGGTAGAGATCCGCAAAAGCCGGATGCTTTGCCGGATACACCTCGTCGATGCGCGCACGAATCGATTCCTTGTAGGCCGGATCGACGAGGCCGATGCAGCACCCTCGGTAGCCGGCGCCGCTGAATCGCGCACCGTAGACCCCTTCGCTCTCGGCGAGGGTCTCGTAGATGGTGATGAGCTCCGGGCAGCCGCTCTCGTACCTGGTGATGGAGCTCTCGCCGGAGGCAAACACCTGGCGACCGAAGGCGTCGATATCTCCCCGTTTCCAGGCCTCGACGCCGGCCTCGACGCGGGCGAGCTCACCGTAGAAGTGATCGGCGCGCCGCCGGAAGCGGCCCGGGAGCCCCTCCGCGTGCTCCTCGTACACCTCGCGCGGAATGTCGCGCAGTTTCACGTCGCGAAAGGCGGAGACCTCCATGCCCGCGAGCTCCTGCAACAGCCACGCGGCGACCTTGCACTCGTCCACGCGGTTGTTGTAATCGGTCTTGATGAGCGTGGTACTGATGCCTGAATAGACAACGACCATCTCGAAATCGGGCATCGCCGCGGCGCGGGGCACCATGTCGAACTCCTCGGTGCGACAGTCCATGACCATCAGGTAGCCGTCGCGGCTGAGGATATTCGCGGACTGATCGAGGATGCCGTTATTGAGCCCGATGAAGTCCGTCTCGACCCAGTGACTGTAGCTGATGAGCTCCCGCGGCGGGATCTCGATGTCGTTCACGTCACAGAGCGCCATCAGATAGGCGGTGGTTACCGCGGCCGACGAGCTCAGCCCGCCGATGGGAAGATTGCCCCGGACCACGCCGCGAATGCCCCGGTGGAGCTTGAAGCGCCGCGACAGAGAGAGAACCGCCCCCCGCAGGTAGTTGCCCCAGAAGGTCGGCACCATATCCGGCACCTGATCGACGTGGAAGTACTCCTCGTCGGGAAAGTCGAGGCTCTGCACCCGCAGATATCCGTCATCCTCGGGCGCATAGACGAGGTCGATGCTGTCGGTCAGCGCCATACCGCTGACGATGCCGTCCTGGTGGTCGACGTGGGCCCCCAGCGGGCAGATGCGAAGCGGCGAGCGTACCGCGCGCGACGGCGGCGCCCCGAACTTGTGCTCGTAGCGTTCTGTGACGTGCTCCATGGGGACGGAGGCTACTCCACATTTCGTCTTGCCGCAAGCCGAAACGCCGCCCTTTGTCTGTCTACCGGGTCCCGCGGAGGTCTACCAGTTCTCGCGAACGAGCTCGAACCACCCCTGAGGCTTCTGGCATGCGGGGCACTTCTTCGGCGGCTCTTTGCCCTCGAAGACATAGCCGCAGTTCAGGCAGGCCCAGATCGTGGTGTCTTCGCGCTTGAACACGCTTCCGTCGAGGATGTTCTGCCGTAGCTTGTTGTAGCGCTTCTCGTGCTGCTTCTCGGCCACGCAAATGGCGTCGAACTGCGCCGCGATTCGAGGAAAGCCCTCCTGACGAGCCATATCGGCGTAGCCCTTGTACATCTCCGTCCACTCGAAGTGCTCGCCGGCGGCGGCATGCTCGAGGTTTTCCGGCGTGGAGCCGGTCACGTCATCGGGGAATCCGGCGGGAAAGGCAAAGGTAAACTCCACCTCGCCGCCCTCGAGGTACGTCCAGTACCGCTTGGCGTGCTCCATCTCCTGATTTGCCGTCTCGACGAAAAGCTGCGCGACCTGAATATAGCCTTCCTCCTCCGCCTTGGTGGCGAAGTAGGTGTAGCGATTTCGTGCCTGTGATTCACCCGCAAACGCGGTAAGCAGGTTTTTCTCCGTCTGAGTTCCCTTCACACTAGCCATCGTTGTCCTCCCGTCCGAATGCAGAGCGCCCCGCGGCAGGCTGCGGCACGACACCCGCGTCCCGACCCTTCTCGTGAGCAGCAATCCATCCTGACTGCTTTGCTGATTATTTACCTGACTATAGTACTAATTGCTCCTATTCGCAAGAGAGAATTTGATTAATCAAAAACTTTTGCTGATGTCGGGGGAAACTCGTCTTCGGCAGGTCCCGCTAGAGGAAGGGCCGCCCGCCGACGGTGTCGTTGACGATTTCGTGCCACATGAGAATCTGTATCGGATAGATGTGGGTCTCCTGCCGATCTCCGCTTCCG
>CAZWNS010000024.1:0-5868 GCA_964635245.1 uncultured Spirochaetaceae bacterium | reverse complement strand
CCACATGAGAATCTGTATCGGATAGATGTGGGTCTCCTGCCGATCTCCGCTTCCGGCCGAAACCACCTGCACGCTCTCACCACCGTCGAGCCACGAGTCGGCCTCCGAGACGGAGATGAACGTGGGCTCGTCGATTGCGGGCACATGTCGATACGTGCGGTGAAATACGTTCAAAAAACATGCTGTAGCAACTATGTGCGTGCGAGCAGCCCCTCTATCTTCTCGCGCATCGCGTCGTAGTGGGAGCCGCGCCAGTACACCCTGCGGCAGCTTCGGCATCGATAGAACTCGGTGTAGCTCTCCCGGGTTCCCGGCAGGAGCTCTTCCTCCACCTCCTCCCGCGGGACCGGCTCGATCAGGCCGTTGCAGGCGGTACAGCGGCGAAACGGCTCGATGCGACGGGCGAGATCGAATCGCCGCAATACCTCCACGGCCTGCTCAACCGATTCGCCGGAGCGCACGAGGTAGCCGTGGGTGACCTCGCGACGCTTGAGAAGGCCGGCGTCGCGGGTGAGGATAATGCGATGCTCGGCCAGTGCCCGTTGCACGATTTCCGGATCATCCCAGCAATTGTCGTAGAGCGTGTCGAAGCCGAGCAACCGCAGAAGCCGCGCGAGCTTTCCGAGGTGCACGTCGAGGATGAACCGGGGCTCGCGCAGCGGTGTGGCGCGCACCCGGGAGACCTCCCCCACCTCGAGGCTCTCGAAGACGGGATACACGGCGATGCGGTCGCCGTCCTGCACCCGGTGATCGAAGCCGACCGACTCGCCGTTGACGAGTATCATGTCGACTTCGGTGTGAGGCACACCGAGGGATTCGATGAGGTCTTTCACTCCCGGATTGCCGATGAACCGCGTGCGATGCTCCCGCTCCTCCCCGTGATCGCGGGAGGTGAACCGGTTGAGCTCCTCGTACAGGCGGATTGTCGCTTCATTCATCTCGGGCCGTCGTGATGATGCGCTCAGCGACCTCTTCGGGCTGAATGCGCTGCGTGTCGATCACGAGATCCACGAACTCGAACTCGTCGTTATCGATGCCGTAGAGCTGCAGGTACCGGCTTCGGTCACGCTCGTCGCGGGCGCGGGTCTTTCGCAACACCTCCGTAAAGCTCCCCCCCTCGCGCCGCTGGATGCGCGAGGCGCGCACCGAGAGCGGCGCCGTGAGGTACACCTTCAGGTCGGCATCCTCGAGCAGCCATACCGCGAGGCGTGAGCCGAGCACGCAATCTCCCTCCCGGGCAAGCTCCACCTGCCGTTTGTCCAGATATACGTCGAGGCTGGAGTCCTGCTCCGCCTGCCGCCGCACATCCTCGAAGCTCATCCCCCGCTCCGCGGCGAGGGCGCGGAACGTGTAGTTCACCAGCCGCAGGCCCAGCCGTTCCGCGACAATACGGCTGACGGTAGAGTTGCCGCACCCGCTCTTGCCCGAAATCGCTATCTTCACTCACCTACTCCACGTTTCGCAATTGCTCACGTATGTTCTCGACGGCGTCTTTCGCCTCGACCACGCGGCGGTTGACGTCGGAGACGAAGCTCTTGGAGGCAATGGTGTTGACCTCCCGATTGAGCTCCTGGCAGAAGAAGTCGAGTTTCTTTCCCATCGCGCCTTGCGCGGACATCGTCTCCTCGAAGGATTTCAGATGGGCCCGCAGCCGCACGAGCTCCTCGTTCACCGAGTGCTTGATAAGCAGTGACGCGATCTCAGCATAGACGCGCTCCTCGTCGGCACGCTCGCCGAGTATTTCCTCAAAGCGCTCGGTCACCGTACGCCGCAGCGCATCCTCGAGCTCCGGGGCGCGTCCGGCGAGCTCCTCCACGACTCCGCTGATGCGCTCGAGCTGGGAGACGATGTCCGCCCGCGTGGATGCACCCTCACGGGCACGCGAGGCGTCAAAATCCGAAAGGGCCTGCTCGAGGGTCGGCCGTACGAGCTCCCAGTAATCGTCGAGATCCCGGCTGCGCTTGACCTCCATGATGCCCTCGAGCCGCATCACGTGGGAGAGTCGGGCCTCCTCGCCCGAGCCGAGGATCTCGCTCATCTCGCGCAGGGCATGCCGGTAGGCGGTGAGCGTGGGCCGATCGATGTTGACCGACACCTCGGACTCGCGATCGAGCACGCGCAGGTAGACCTCCACGCGGCCCCTGAGCAGCCACGGGGCGACGAACTCGCGTACCGACGGCTCGAGCGGGCTGAGGAAGGATGGAAGGTTTACGAAGATGTCGAGGTAGCGGTTGTTATATGATTTCACCTCGGCGGTAATCTCGAGATTCTCCGAGCGGTACTCCGCATAGCCGAAGCCGGTCATGCCCTTCATGCCTGTGCCCGTTCCTTCGAGCGGGTCTCGTAGAGCCGGTGCGAAAGCACCCAGTTGTTCCCCGCCCCCATGGTTATGAACAGATCCCCCGGCGCGAGCCGGCCGCGCACCTGCGCCTCCGCGTCGTCCACCTTCTCGACATAGCGGACCGAGGGATGATGCGCCGCGACCGCCTCGGCGAGATCCCGGCCGTCGATCGAACCGTCGAACTGCTCGCGGGCGGAGGCGTAGATTTCGTGGAGGACGACCTCGTCCGCATCGGCGAAGCAGGTCGCAAAATCCTCGAGCAATGCCGCGGTCCGCGAATAGGTGTGAGACATGAAGTCCACGATGAGGCGACGATCAGGATAGAAGCGCCGGAGGCCGGCGAGTGTTTTGCGGATGGCGGTCGGGTGGTGACCGTAGTCGTCGAGGAACAGCACCCCGCCGGCCTCTCCGATGACCTCACTGCGGCGGCGGGTGCCGGCGAATCCGCGCAGAGCCGCAGCCGCGGCGGCGGGGGAAACGCCGGCACCGGGGCCGTCTGCGGTCTCGACCCCCGCGGCGCCGGAGCTCCGCGCCGAAAGCCGCGAGACCGCGCAGAGCGCGGCCGCGGCGTTTATCGCGTTGTGCTCTCCGGGCACGCGAACCTCGAAGGTCTCATCGAATCCGCCGAGGCGGAACTCCGTCCGACCGGGCAGCGTCGTCACGTGCTCGACGCCGAACGCCCCGCTCGCCTGCCGGCCGTAGGGAATGCGCCGTACATCCGCCCGGCGTGCGGTGGTCACCTCGGCAAGCTCGCGGGCGCCGGGGTCGTCCGCGCAGTAGATAAGCTCCCCGCCCTCCGGCAGGCGCTCGATGTAGCTCACAAAGGCGTCGCGGATATCGGCGTAGTCGCGGTAGTAGTCGAGATGATCCGGCTCGATGCTCGTAACGATGATGATGTCGGGGTGAAAGTCGAGAAAGTGGCGCCGGTACTCGCAGGTCTCGGCAACGAAGAACTCCTGCCCCCCGGAGTAGGTGGACATGCCGTCGAAGTCGGCGCACGCGCTGCCCACGAGTACCGCGCCGGGGAGGCCGAGCCGCTTCACGAGGCTGCCGATCATGGCGGTGGTCGTGGTCTTGCCGTGCACCCCCGATACGCCGACGGCGGGTCGTCCCCGCGAGAGCGCTCCGAGCGCCTCGGTATAGGTGAAGCGGGGGATCCCGCGCTCGCGGGCGGCGATGAGCTGGGGATTGCTCTCGGGATCGTAGGCGGCGGAGTAGACGACGATGCTCGTGTGCGCGGGAAGTGCCGCCGCATCAAAGCCGACGTGCACCGGGACCCCGAGGCGAGCGAGGATGGCGTCGGTGTAGAAGACTTCCGCGGTGTCCGATCCGCAGACCCGCGCGCCCGCACGATGCAGCACTTCGCTCAGCGCGGTCATACCGGTGCCCTTGATGCCGACCATGAACGCCGACACGTCCTCGAGTTGCGCGGGGAATCGATGGGCACCCATGGACCTCATCCTATCCAAAGCAGGGTGATTATTCAACGAGGGCGGATTCAGCCGCCTCCTTCCGCGGGGAGGTACTCGTCGGTGAACTCCGGGCCATGCCCCTGAGCCCACGAAAGGAGACCGCGGGAAGCGAGCCACTTCGCATAGGGCGCAAGAAGCTCCGCATCGTGCCGTCCCCATCTCTCGAGCGCCCAGGTGGAAACGCAGGCCCGGACGCAGAGCTCGAGCGCCTGCACGGAAGACCCCGGCAGGAGGGCTGCGAGGACCCCCGCGGCGGTGTGAGGATCGTCCGCGGCGGCCCGAAAGCCGCGCGCCGTCGCGCGGAGAACGGCACGCACGAGCTCCGGCTCCTCCGCCGCACGGTCGGCCGGTACCGCCAGCACCCGCGCGTGCGTGTACGGCGCGCCGAGCTCCGGGGCGGTGTACCACGCGATCTCTTCCCTCGCGGCCCGGGCGAGCACGCCCTGCCATACCCAGGGATAGCCCCACAGGGCATCGATCGTGGCGGAGGCGATATCGAGCGGATCGGGATCGGCTGTGCGGTACTCGAGGAACTCCACGCGGGAGGGGTCGACGGCGTGCTCCTCCATCACCGTGGTGAGGACCTCCTGCAACCGCGGGGACGGAGGAACCGCCACGCGCCTGCCCTCGAGGTCGAGGAGCTTGTCGACGGGTCGATGGTCCCTGTCGTAGATGAGGCTCTCGAAGGTGGTGTCGTTCACCGCGGCGACGGACCGCAGCCCCGCACCCCGTTCCACCTCGACCATGAGCCGGTACGGGGTGAGACAGCGAATGTCCCCGGTGGCCGCGGAATCGGGCCGGGCGATCTCGAGCTCGATCCCCTCATCGCGGTAGTATCCGCGGTGTCGCGCGAGGAGGTACCCCGCGTCGTTCGCCCACCGGGAGCCTGCATCGAGTGCGAGCCGTAGCGGTGTCATCGGCGCTCACCGTCTCGCGCCGCAGCGAGCGCGTCGAAATCAGCGTCGAGCTGCTCCTTCGGTACGAGCGCATCGGGCTCGACCACGAGGAGGATACGGTCGCCCGAGCGCGCGAGGCCCCGGATCGCCGAACCTTCAATCGCGCCGCCGACGGTCGGCGGCGGCTCGACGGCCTCCTCGTCGAGGTTGATGACCCCTTCGACGGCATCCACCACCAGGCCCATCTGCGCCCGTTCCCCGGCGTACTCTATGCGCACCACCAGGATATGGCGCTCGTCCCCGGCGGCGGCGGCGGCGATGCCGAACCTCCGTCTCAGATCGACGACCGGTATGAGGCTCCCGCGGACGTTGATGATCCCGAGAAGATAGGCCGGACAGCGGGGCACCACGGTGATCGGCTGCCACTCGAGCACCTCCTCGACGTCAGCGACCGGCGCGGCGTAGTGCTCACCGGCGAGGCCGAACACGAGGTGGGTACCGCCGTTGCTGTCACTCATTCCTTCACCTCCTCCGCGCCGACGCGAACGAGCCGGTCCACGTCGAGCATCAGCGCCGGTGTACCGTCGCCGAGCGTGATCGCGCCGGAGATCCCCTCCACACGCTCGAAGACCCTGCTGAGGGATTTGATGACGGTCTGATACTTGTCGTGGATGCTGTCGACGAGCAGGCCGATCTTCCGCTCATCAGTGGCCACCACCACGAGCTGTGACCGGCCGGTGTCCGACGGGGGAAACCCGAAGAAGCGCCGCAGATCGAAGTACGGCAGCACCTCACCGCGAAAGTCGATGATGCGCTGATCGGTGTCCCGCTTTATCGACTGCATGTCGATGCACTCCACGATGTAGGCAATGTTGATGAGGTAATACCCGTCGGCGATCCGCGCGAGCAGCCCCTCGACGATGGCGAGGGTCAGGGGGATGCGCAGGCTCATGCGGGTTCCCTCGCCGGCACGGCTCTCCACCCGCACCGACCCGCCGAGCTTCTCGATATTCTGCTTGACCACATCCATACCGACCCCGCGCCCGGACACGTTCGTCGCCTCGGCCGCGGTCGAAAAGCCCGGTGAGAAGATGAGATCGAGCATGTGCTCCTCGCTGAGATCGGCGTCGGCGGCGATGATGCCGCGCTCGACCGCTTT
>CAZWNS010000023.1:7880-36034 GCA_964635245.1 uncultured Spirochaetaceae bacterium | reverse complement strand
CCCCCGTCGGTGACGCCCCCGTCGGTACCGGGCCGCCGCAGCGCCTCGGCGACCATTCGCCGCACCTCATCGGCCACGCTCCGGCCGGGCGCGGCCGCGGACACGCTCCGGCCGGGCGCGGCCGCGGCTGCGGGATCGGGAGCGGCTTCGACATCGGCGCCGTCCCCGGACCGCCCTCCGAGGCGCTCGCCGAGGCGCTGTGCGACAAGGCTGGCGCGAAAGAGGTCCCCCCGCAGGGAATCGAGCGCGGCCTTGCGGTTTTGCGTGCCGCCCTGCACCTCCTCGACGAGCTTCCGCGAAGCGCCCTCGACCGACATGCCCCGCGTGTATACGAGGTATTTCAGCCGGAACAGCAGTTGGACGTCCCTGAGGGTGTACATGCGTCGCCCGGAACGGTCTTTGGCGGGGCTCAGCAGCTCCACGTGGCGTTCCCAGTATCTCAGCACGTGGGCCCGAACCCCGAGTGCGTTACAGACCTGGCCGATCAGGAAGCGACTCATGAGGATGATGCGGTACTTCGCGACTCTCTGAGATCCAGACGGACCGGCACATGGGTGAAGCCGAACTCCTCACGGATCCGATTCACGATGTATCCCTGGTACGAGCGGGGGAAGCCGCGGGACCTGCTTACGAAGAGCACGAAGACCACCGGATGCGCGCTGACCTGCGTGATGTAGTGCAGCTTCACCCGCTTGCCGCGGACGTAGGGCGGCGGGGTCAGCTCCGTCCACGCCGCGAGCGCCCGGTTGAGCTCGCCGGTGCCGATACGCTTCTGCAGCTGGGCGTATGTGCGGTACGTGCTGTCGAGGAGCTTGTTGAACCCCGTCTTTTCGGTCGCGGAGACGGGCAGGATGGGGGCGAAGGAGAGGATGGGAAAGACGAACCTGATGCGGTCGCTCACCGCGTTGAGGGCGTTCGTGATGCCCTCCATGAGGTCCCACTTGTTCAGCACGAGCAGCAGCCCGCGGCCGCGTTCGACGATGAGGCGGGCGATCTTCTTGTCCTGTTCCGAGAGCCCTTTCTCGGCATCGACGAGGAGCAGCACCACGTCCGCCTCAGCGATGGAGCCGATGGCACGATTCACCGAGTAGTACTCGACGTTCTCGGAGACGCTCTGCTTGCGCCTGATCCCGGCGGTGTCGAGGAGCTCGTACACGACGCCCCGGTACTCGAACGCCCCTTCCACCACGTCGCGGGTGGTCCCGGGGATCTCCGATACCAGAGAGGTATCGGAGCCGGTGAGCGCGTTGACCAGGGTCGATTTGCCGGTGTTCGGCTGGCCGAGCACCGCAACCCTGATGTGTTGCCGCTCCTCGCCCGCTTCGCCCGCGGCCCCGGCCGGCTCTCGCTCCGCACGCTGCTCGAGCCGCCGCAGAACGACGTCGACGAGGGCGTCGATGTTTCGCCCGTGCTCCGCGGAGACGGGAACGACGTCGGCGAAGCCGTACCGGTGGAAGTTCCACGCCTCGTGCTCACGCGCCTCGTTGTCGACCTTGTTCACGGCGAGCACGATGCGGTCACGCACCGGCGCGAGCTGCTCAATGTAACTCTCGTCCTCCGGCGCGACCATCGTGACGTCCATCACCAGCACCACGACATCGGCCGCGAAGGCGGCTTCGAGGCTGCGCTGCGCGACGATGGGGTCGAAACGCTCGGTGCTCTCGGTGTAGCCGCCGGTGTCGAGCAGCCGCACCCGACGTCCCTCCACCATCCAGTCGCCTTCCACCGCATCCCTGGTCACACCGGGAGTGGGGTCGGTGATGGCCCGACGTTTGCGGATGAGTCGGTTGAAAAGGGTGGACTTGCCCACGTTGGGGCGCCCGACGACGGCGACGGTGGGATCAGTAGACCGAGACGCCAAATCGACGCTCCATGAGATTCTGAACGTAGCGATCGACCTCATCATAGGACCTCATGTCCATGACCGTTCCCACGATCTCCTGGGCCTCGACCATTGAGGTGGAGCGGATGATCCGCTTGACCTCCGGAACGACCGACGCGCTCATACTGTACTCATCGAGCCCGAGCCCGAGCAGCACGATCGTCGCGAGCGGGTCTCCGGCCATCTCCCCGCACATGCCGACCGAGATGCCCGAGCCGTGCGCACTTTCAATGACCATGCGCAGGAGCCTGAGCACGCCCGGATGGAAGGGCTCGTAGAGATAGGCGATGCGCTCGTTGCCCCGATCGACGGCGACCGTGTACTGAATAAGGTCGTTGGTTCCGATGGAGAAGAAGTCGGCTCGTCGCGCGAGAATGTCGGCCGTCATGGCGGCAGAGGGCACCTCGATCATGAGTCCGACGGGTATACACTCGTCAAACGGCACTCCCTTCTCCCGCAGTTCCGCCTTGACCTCGTCGAGCACCTCGAGCGCCTGGTTGAGCTCCTCGACACCGGAGATCATGGGGAACATGATGCGAAGGCGGCCGTGCACCGACGCCCGCAGAAGCGCCCGAAGCTGCTGCTTGAAGAGCTCCGGCCGTGCGAGGCAGAAGCGTATGGCCCGCCACCCGAGGATGGGATTTCGCTCGGCGAACTCACCGAGCTCCGGCACGACCTTGTCGCCCCCCACGTCGAGGGTGCGAATCGTCACCGGCTTGCCCTCGATCGCCCGCAGCACCTGCGAGTACGCCTCGTATTGCTCCTCCTCGCTGGGCAGACCCCGGGGCCTGAGAAAGAGAAACTCCGAGCGATAGAGGCCGATCCCGTCGGTCCCGTGCGTGAGCACCGCGTCCACCTCTTCCGGCACCTCGATATTCGCCATGAGCTGAATGAGCTTGCCGTCGCGTGTCTCCGCGGGCAGCTCGTTCAGGTCCATGAGCTGTATCGCGTGACGACGCCACTCCTGCTGAACGCGCAGGTACTCGTTGTAGGTTTCCTCGTCGGGGTCGACGACCACGCGGCCGCGGTTACCGTCGACGATGACGGTTTGACCGTACTCGACCTGTCGGCTGATGGTCGACAACCCGAGTACGGCCGGAATTTCGAAGGAACGGGCGAGGATGGCCGAGTGAGACGTCTTACCGCCGGCGTCGGTGACGATGCCCTGAATCGCGCGCTTGTTCATCGCCACCGCATCGCTCGGAAGGAGGTCGTGCGCGACGAGAATCACGTTCGTATCGATATCGGCAAGGGACACGCGCTCGCGGTTCATGAGATGGTTGAGCACCCGCTTCGACACGTCTCGTATGTCGGCGGTGCGCTCGCGCAAATAGTCGTCCTCGGCCGAGCCGAGACGATCGATCAGCTCCTGTATCGCCCTGTAGAGGATCCATTCGACGTTCATCTGCTCGTCGTGCAGCCGCTGTTCCACGTTCGCGTGAAAATCCGGATCCTCGAGCATCATGAGATGGGAATCGAGGAAGCACGTGTTCTTCTCGCCCTTCCCGGTTCCGGCCGCCTGATCGCGCAGGGATTCCAGCTCCTCCCGGGCGCGCCGGACCGCGGTCCGGAAGCGCTCGAGCTCGCTCGCCAGGTCGTCGAGTGCCACCTCGTATTTCGGCACGCGCGGGTTGTCTTCGAGGTACACATAGGCGGGCCCTATAGCGATGCCGGGCGACGCCGAGATACCGTGGAGTTCCAGCATTGCGCATCAACTATAGGGCGATTCGAGAGACGGTGTCAAACATGTGAACGGTGGCCGCAACGCGCCCATATTCATATATTGCACACCAATGGGACTGCCGCTCGTCTATTATCCGCTCTACACCACACCCTTCCCCGAAGGACATCGATTCCCGATGCCGAAATTCCGCATGATCTACGAAATCCTCCTCGAGGACGGCATTGCCGAGGAAGGCTCGGTCTTCCGCCCGGAGCCCGCCTCCCGCGAGCTCCTCTCGCTCGTGCACGAGTTCGGCTACATCGACGCATTCGCCGCCGGAACTCTCGACGAGAAGTCGATGCGTCGCATCGGACTGCCGTGGAGCGAGGAGCTCGTCGAGCGCAGCCGGGCCGCGGTCGCAGGAACCGTGCTCGCCGCCCGCCTGGCCCTCAGCCACGGTATTGCCTGCAACACCGCAGGAGGCACGCATCACGCACACCCCGGATTCGGCTCCGGTTTCTGTATCTTCAACGACCTCGCGGTCGCCGCCAAACGTCTGACCACCGACGGCACCGTGGAGAGGGTGCTTATCGTCGATCTCGATGTCCACCAGGGCGACGGCACCGCGCGCGCCTTCTCCGACGATCCGGCCGTCTACACCTTTTCGATGCATTCGGGCAAGAATTTCCCGTTTCACAAACAGAAGAGCGACCTCGACGTGGAGCTCGACGACGGTCTCGACGATGAGGGCTATCTCCGGATTCTCGCCGAGCATCTTCCGGACCTCCTCGACGAGCTGCACCCCGACATCGTGCTCTACGACGCCGGCGTCGACCCCCACGCGTCCGACCGCCTCGGCCGCCTCGAGATGACCGACCGGGGCCTTGCCCGGCGTGACGCCTATGTGCTCGACCATTGCCTCAGACGCGGCGTACCGGTGGCCGGGGTGATCGGCGGCGGCTACTCCGCAGATCATCGCGCCCTCGCCCGCCGGCACACCACCATCCACCGGGCGGCTCACGAGGCGTTCATGGCCCGCACTTGAGCGTAAACAGCAGGGCCGTTGTAGACGATAATTGAAATCGATATGGCACGCTCCAAACGGAAGAAGCGCGCATCGGTGGGTATTCTCTTCTGGATCGCCTTTGTGCTCTTCGTTGCGGTGGTCTTCCTGTACAACAAACAGAACATCGAAAACGTACTGGAAACGACGGGACTGGTAGAGGTGCTCTCCGACCGAGTGGGAATCGGCGACGGCGAACCGGACGTCACCACAGAGGACGGCGAGGACGCACCCTCCGACGACGACGGCCGCCGAGAGCCGCCCGGGGAGGAGCCGGAGCTCGAGCTCGAACCGGTTGAACCGCCGGTGGAGGAGCGGGAGTCCGAGCCCATACCGGAGCCGGAATCGGAACCGGAGACGGAGCCCGAACCGGAGACGGAACCGGAGACGGAGACCGAGCAACCAACCGAGGAGGAGCCGGAGGAGGGCGACGAGCCCCGGGTCCGGCCGCGCCGGCGCACCTCACGAATCTACTACATCCGTGTGACCGAGGACGGCACGATCTATCCCCATCAGGTG
Organism: uncultured Spirochaetaceae bacterium; assembly: GCA_964635245.1. Lineage (GTDB taxonomy): Bacteria > Spirochaetota > Spirochaetia > DSM-27196 > PWMO01 > JAAAOH01. The sequence goes on along the minus strand of CAZWNS010000023.1, from coordinate 30,907 downwards.
GAACGGACGGTGAGCTACGTCGACAGCCCGATGACCCAGACCCTCAACGCCCTGCTCAAGGGCCCGACGGCGGAGGAGCTGAATCACGGCCTCCTCAACCTCATACCCGAGAATACGCAGCTCATCTCGGCGGCCGTGAAGGACGGCGTGGCCTATCTGAACTTCAACGAGTCGTTCCGCTTTAATCCCATGGGCGTGGAAGGTTTCGTGGCACAACTTCAGCAGATCATTTACTCGACGACGGAGTTCCCGTCCGTGGACCGCGTGCAGATCCTGATCGAAGGAGAGCGGGTGGAGTATCTCGGAGGCGAGGGCATCTACATCGGCGAACCCATCGGCCGCAATACCTTCGGGTAGGTAGGTGTCAGGGGGCGTGTCGGTCGAGGCCCCGAATGAGCGCGTCCGCCGACGGCCCCGGCGTATCGCTGAACAGCGCCAGGAACTCATCATTTCCCCGCCGTCCCCGAATCGGCGACGCGAGAAGCCGACGGGCGTGAGCACCCTCGGCCGCGAGGCGGCGGAACGTGTCGGCGAGGATCGCGAGCGCGTCCTCCCGACGACGGACAACCCCGTCGAAGGACGGCGGCGGATCTTTCCACTCGAACTGCGGCTTCACCAGCGCGATGAACCAGCGCTCGCGGGAGAGCGCCAGCAACCTCCCGGATACTCCGGAAAGGGAACGAAAGCTGAGGTCGCATACCGCCGCGTCCGCCGGCGGGTCGAGGAGGGCCACCTCGGTGATATTCGTGGATTCGTGAACGATGACACGCCCGTCGCGGCGAAGGCTGTATGCCAGCTGGTTGAACCCGACGTCGACCGCGTGCACCCGCTCCGCTCCGCGCTGCAGAAGACAATCGGTGAACCCCCCGGTGCTCGCTCCGGCATCGAGAAAAACCTTTCCCTCCACATCGATGTCCCAGGCGGAAAGCGCCGCCTCGAGCTTCTCCCCGCCGCGGGATACGAACCTCCGGCCTGCCAGCTCGATCTCGGCCGTCGGCGCGGTCGGTCGCTTTGGATCCCGAACGCGCTCGCCGTCGACCACGACCTCACCGCAGAGTACGCGGGCGAAGAGCTCGTCCTTCTCTTCGTCGGGGTAGATCCGTTGGAGCAGCGACAGGAGGGGGCGCTTGGCCACGGGAACGCCTCTACACGAGGGATTCCTCGCGGACCCGCTCGATGGACAGGGCATGACCGCCGTCGAGGTCGACCTCGATAAAGGCGCCATGTATGACGCCGGGGGTATCCGCGGGGCTGTTTCTCAACGGCAGCTGCGTCTTCATGCGCTCCACCGAAATACCGGGATCAAAGCCGATAACGCTGTCCCGCGGCGCACATGCACCGAGGTCGGAAATGTAGGCGGTCCCTTTCGGCAGCACGCGCTCGTCGGCGGTCTGCACGTGGGTGTGGGTGCACACCACCGCGGCAACCCGGCCGTCGATGTGCCAGGCCAGGGCCTCCTTTTCGTGCGGTGCCTCCGCGTGGAACTCGACCAGCATCAGATCGGTCGCGTCCGTGAGCGATCGAACGACTTCCTTTGCCCTGCGAAACGGACAGTCGGTCGTCGGCATTCTCACCCGCCCCTGCAGATTAATGACGCCGACCCGCACACCCTTTGCCTCGACGACGCAGCTGCCGTGCCCCGGGTTGCCGCCGGGATAGTTCGCCGGGCGCAGTATCCGCGGCTCGGAGTCAAGGTACGGGTACACCTCCGTGCGCTGCCAGACGTGATTGCCGGTGGTCAGCACGTGAAAGCCGCGTGCGAAGAGCTCGGTGGCGATCTCCTCGGTGACACCAAACCCGTCGGCGGCGTTCTCCACGTTTATGGTGATGAAATCGGCGGAATAGCGCCTGACGAGCTTGGCGACGCTCGTGAGGACAGCCCGGTAGCCGGACCGCCCCACGATGTCGCCGAGCATGAGCACCCGAAAGGTCTTACCGGGCATATTCGACGATCCGGGTCTCGCGGATCATGGTGACCTTGATCCGCCCCGGATAGCGCAGCTGGTTCTCTATCTCGCGCGCTATGCTCTTGGCCACGTCCTTTGCCTCGGCGTCGGAGATCTGCTCATGGTCGACCATAATCCGAAGCTCACGGCCGGCCTGTATGGCATAGGCCTTTTCCACGCCGTCGAACTGTTCCGCGATCCGTTCGAGGTTCTCGAGTCGCTTTATGTAGTTATCCAGCGTTTCGCGTCGCGCACCCGGCCGGGACGCCGACAGGGCGTCGGCCACCTGAACGATAACGGACTCAACGCAGCTGTGCGGCACATCACCATGGTGCGCCGCCACCGCGTTTATGACCCGTTCGTCCTCACCGATGCGTTTGAGCAGCTCCACCCCGAGCTCGACGTGACTCGAGTCGCCGTCGCTCTCTATTCCCTTGCCCACGTCGTGGAGGAGCCCCCCGCGCTTTGCGATCTCACGGTCGGCGTCGAGCTCCGCGGCAATCATGCCCGCGAATACCGAGACCTCCTTGCTGTGGGCGAGAACATTCTGCCCGTAGCTCGTGCGGTACTGCAGCCGACCGAGCCCGCGAATGCCCTCGGGTTTCATGTGATGGATACCGAGCTCGAAGAGTGCTTTCTCGCCCTCCTCGTAGATGGACTGACTGATCTCGCCGGTAACCTTCTGCACGACCTCTTCGATACGGGTCGGGTGAATGCGACCGTCGGAAATGAGCCGCTCGAGCGAGCGTCGTGCGATCTCCTTTCGTACCGGGTCGAAACAGGACACGACAACCGCCTCGGGGGTATCGTCGATGATGACGTCGACGCCGGTCAGCGTTTCCAGGGTCCGGATGTTCCGCCCTTCCCGGCCGATGATCCGCCCTTTCATCTCGTCGTTGGGGAGGATCACCGACGTGACGGTGACCTCCGCGTTGATCTCCGAGGCCTTCCTCTGGATGGTGGATACGAGAATCTCCCGTGCCTGCTTGTCGGCGGTGAGGTTCGCCTCCTGCTCGATCTTGTTTATCAGACCCTGGGCCTCGTGGCGTGCCTCGTCCTCGAGGGACTGCACAATCATCTTCTTGGCGTCATCGGCGGTCAGCCCCGATATGCGTTCGAGCTCTTCCCGCCACTGAGCCTCCTGTCGGCCGATATCCTCTTCTCGTTGCGCCAGCGTCCTCTCACGGTCGGTGAAGGCCTGCTGCTGTTTTTCGACCGCAGCATGCTTCTCTTCTAGGTTTTCTTCCTTTTGCAGTAGCCGTTTCTCGAACTTCTGGAGTTCGTTTCTACGCTCCCTGAGCTCTTTCTCCTGTTCGTTTCGCTCCTGGAGTAACTCGTCCTTCGTTTCAAGAATCAGTTCCTTCTTCTTCGCTTCCGCTTCTTTTATCGCATCTTTCTTCAGGCGTTCGGCTTTCTGTTCTGAGGAAGAAAGCTGAAATCTGGCGTATAGCCATCGGATCGTCCAACCTAGAATCAAACCCGCAAGAGGAAGGGCGATGAACAGCACAAGCTGCATACGCACCCTCCTGCGTTTATATGATCCTTTAACCTAACGCAGTTACGGCGCCGTGTCAATATGGAGTGTATATATAACTATACAGATATTACCACTGGAGGTCGTCAAACGTTAAACGGACGCTGCGGGTGTCGTCGGTGCGTATTCCCGACTTGCGATAGACATCACCGTCTTCATCCTCGGCCCGAAGCTCGATGCTCGTCGTCCCCCCGGATATCGGGATGGTTCCGGTCACGAGATCGCCCGCCCGGACGGGCGAGTCCACATCAATCTTCGTCCACTCCCGGTCTCCCGAGACGCGATAGAAGAGACCGGTCAGCCGGTAGTTCGTGTCGTTGACCACGCGAAGCTGCCACTCCCCCGCGGCCGAGGTGTCTTCGCCGAAGTAAAGGTCGTCGAGCGTGATCCCGTAGGACAGGGTCTCCTCGACATCCACGTCCCGCTTCAAGTACCGGTCACCTTCCGAGTCGACTGCAAGAACGAATTCTGCATCGGCGGCGTTCTCCACGGTAATCTCCCGCCCGGGAAACAGGGGCGATCCGGAGATGAGGTTCTCTCCCCGCGGGCCCTGCGGATCGGAGAACACGTAGAGCTCCTGCATCCGGTACTCGGTTTCGTTTCGGATTCTTATATCGACCGCCTGCGCATGGATACCCTCGGAGGCGATGATGTAGACTACAAGCACGAGTAGGTAACGTGACGTCTTCCGCATATGCATCTGTGGTCCCCGTCACATCATACACCACCTCACGTCGGAGTACATGCATGAGTGATGCGAAATTCGAGAAGATCATCGAGATAGCCAACGACGCGCAGGCACGTCTGCTGCACGCCCACCTCGAGGATCGAAACATCCCGCACGTGATTCGCAGCTATCACGACACCGCCTATGACGGGATCTTTCAGGTACAGTTCGGCTGGGGCCACATCGAGGCTCCGGCCGAGTACCGGGACGAAATACTGCGCGTCCACGCCGACATTGCCGGGAGCTGACCCGTGCGGCCCCGGTCGGCCGATGGTCACGGCACCGTCGGCGGATCGCCGCCCCAATCCCCGGCAACGTCGTCGAACACGTCGCGGTCCGAAAGCGTTTCCTCGGGCATGTCGAGCCGCCGATCGTGGCGCTCATCGCGGCGCCTCAGTCGCAGCGTACGCCGCAGGCCCCTCTGGAGGAAGCTCAGCATGTCCTGCAGAAGAACGTCGATGTCGTCGTCCTCGATATGGTAAATCAGCGTGTTGAAGACCGAGATGACCAGGCGCGTGGGGTCGTCATACAACCCCGTCCGAAATACGCCTTTTCTGCTCCCCTCGAGGATGATGTCCCGCAGCATGCCCTCCACCCGGCGCCTGAGGGATGTCGAGCGGCCCTCCCGGGCGTCCAGCCCGGGGTAGGCGTACTTGACGTCGTGCAGGAGAACGCCGCGCAGGATGCGATTCTGCCGCACTCCGAGGGTAACGAAGCGGTACACCGCCTTGAGCTTGTTCATGGGCGAGCGCAAACGCGATATGATGCGTTCGGCCTTGCGAATACCCTCCCGCTCGACGAGATCGAGGATGTGGCCGTAGAAATCCTCCTTACTCGAAAAGTGGTTATAGAAGGTGCCGACGCTCACGGATGCGCGCGAGGTGACCTGGCTGATCGAGACATCCCTGTAGCCGTCACGAGCGAACAGCTGCATGCCGATCGACAGGAGAAGCGCTCGTTTGTCTACCTCCATCACTGCCCCCGACACGCACTATACAGGAAATGAATATTTGATTCAAATATTCACCGCCACCTCGGCCAAAAATCGGCTCGCCGGCGGCTCTGAGACCCGATTTAGGTTAGAATTCGGTGTGAAACCGCGCTGAAGTTGACAACGAACGGCCCAAAACTATACTGCACGTGACATTAGCGGTGCGAGAGCCGGCCGCGTATTTCTTCCGGGAGGGGCCATGTCGTTGCACAACAGCGCCACGACCACTACGCAGCCACAGACGGAGTATCAGCTTCGGTGTCTTGCCACCGGCCGCAGCGTTCAGGATCAGGCGCTGCGTGGCGGGAGCATGACGCTCACCTGCCCGGACGCGCCGAAGCCGGCGTTGCTGCGCACCGAGTACGCCAAACGACGTCTCGACGTCGGCGCTCCCTCCGAGGGGCTCTACCGATTCGCCGACTGGCTACCCGTGCAGCGGCGCCTCACCGGCTCATCGGCTCCCGTGACGTTCAAGAGTGAGGGCCTTGCAGAGGCCCTCGACATGAACGAGCTCTATATCACATTCAGCGGCTACTGGCCCGAGAGAGACGCCCGTATGTACACGGGCACCTTCAAGGAGTGCGAGGCATACAGTGTCTCCGCCCGGGCGAGCGCGGCCTCCCCCGAGACCCTCGTCGTCGCGTCCGCCGGAAATACCGCGCGCGCCTTCATGCGGGTGTGCTCGGAAAACCGCATCCCGCTCGTCATAGCCATTCCCGAGGAAAACCTCGACGCGCTCTGGAGCGTGGGACCCGTCGACCCCTGCGTAAAGGTGCTTGCCGCCGGCGGGAACGCCGACTACAGCGACGCCATCCGCCTCGCCGACCTCGTCTCGAGCATGGACGGCTTTGTGGCCGAGGGCGGCGCGAAGAACGTAGCCCGGCGCGACGGCATGGCAACAACCGTTCTGTCGGCCGTGACGGAGATCGGGCGCATTCCGGATGCCTACTTCCAGGCGGTGGGGAGCGGCACCGGCGCCATCGCCGCATGGGAAGCAAACCTGCGCTTCATCGACGACGGCCGCTTCGGCGACCACAAGATGCGGCTCATTCTCTCCCAGAACAGTCCGTTCCTGCTGCTGCACGATTCATGGAAGCGGCGCAGCCGGGAGCTCGTCGTCATCGACGAATCGGTCGCGAAGAGACAGATCCACGACATTCGCGCAAAGGTTCTCTCCAACCGCACGCCCCCCTACGCGGTACACGGAGGGCTCTTCGACGCGCTTTCGGACACGGACGGAACGATCCTTGCCGTCGACAATGAGGCTGCCGACCGTGCGCTCCACCTTTTCCGGCGCACCGAGGGTATCGACGTGGCCCCCGCCGCCTCGGTAGCCGTGGCGAGCCTCGTCGATGCGCGACGGCGCGGTGAGGTCGGCCGTGACGACGTCGTCATGCTCAACGTCACCGGCGGAGGATATGCGCGGGTGTTCGCGGATTTCGACCTCGTGCATGCACGACCGGATGCGGTGCTAGACAAGCGTCACTTCTCCGAATCCGGGATTCGGCGGTTGCTTGATCATTTATTCCATCCATAGGAGCAGGTATATGTCGCCACAGGACAGCTCGACTCTCGAAACCACCACCCACGTTGATCTCTTCGCGAAGTGCGACACCGACGCCGGCTATTTCGGCGGTCAGCGCGTTGAAGACGACCACTACTACACCCGCCCCATCCTCCCGCCGAGGCCCGGCACGGTCATGGACTTTCAGGGTGAGCCGAAGATCATGTGGTCGGTGAACAACTACCTCGGCCTTGCCGATCACCCCGACATCAAGCGGGCCGCTCTGCAGGCGGTGGAAGAGTTCGGTACCGCCGCACCCATGGGGTCACGCATGATGACCGGCAACACCGAGTACCACCGTGCCCTCGAGCGCCGTCTCGCGGAGGTCGCCCGGAAAGAGGCCGCGTTCCTCTTCAACTACGGGTACCTCGGCGTGATGGGGACCATCGCCTCGCTCGTCGGCCCCGAAGACATCGTGGTGATGGACAAGCTCGCTCACTCCTGCATCGTTGACGGCGCCTTCCTCGCTCCCGGGACGATGCGCGTGTTCAAGCACAACAACATGGAGAGCCTCGAGACGGTGCTGAAGAAGGTCAACCGCGAACGCAGGGGCGGCGTGCTTGTCGTTACCGAGGGCGTGTACGGCATGACCGGAGACGTGGCGAAGCTCCGCGACATCGTCGAGCTCAAGAATCGCTACGACGCCCGGCTCTTCATAGATGATGCACACGGGTGGGGCGTCATGGGCGAGCAGGGCCGCGGCTCCGCCGACTACCTCGGTGTGCAGGACGGCGTTGACGTGTACTTCGGCACGTTTGCGAAGTCCTTTGCGGCTATCGGCGGCTTCTCCGCCGCCGACAAGAAGGTCGTCGACTGGATCAGTTACAACGCCCGCACCCAGGTGTTTGCCAAGAGCCTGCCGATGGTATACGTGAAAGCCCTCGACGTTACCCTCGATCTGGTCACCGCCGCAGACGACCGGCGCGAGAACATGTGGAAGAACTCCAACATGCTGAAGCAGGGCATCTCCGACCTCGGCTACTTCGTCGGCCCCGGCGAGTCGCCGATCTGTGCGGTGTTTGCTCCGCTCCACGAGCAGGACGTGTTCACCGTCGGGAAGCAGCTCATTCGCTACTTCCGTGACCGCGGCGTCTTCGTAACCGCGGTAACCTACCCCGTCATTCCGATGGGGCTGGTGATGTTCCGCATGATCCCCACCGCCGATCACACCGAGGAGGAAATCGCCCGCACCATCGGCGTATTCAAGGAACTGCGGGACGAGTCCGACTTCGACATTCGGCTCGGGGAGGAGGACGTGCGCTCCATCCGCAAGGTATACGGGCAGGCGTAAGCCGGCGCCGGGCGTCGCCGCGCGGCGCCCCGGCGGGCCCGGCACGACAGCGCCCCGGCGGGCCCGGCACGGCGGCTACAGTTCCCGCGTGCGCTTCAGCGCGAGCAGCCGGATCACCCAGCGAGGAACCGACTTCCCCGGCCCGCCCTTCGTGAGGTTCACGTTGAGCCCGAGCGCCGGGAGAATCGGCAGCTTGTGCGTCTCGACGAACTCGACCAGCGTCCCCGCAGCATCCTCGACATAGGCAAAGCGCCCGCCGGCGTCACCCATATCGAAGGTCTCCCCGGAGTCGACGGTGAAGGGAACTCCCGCCTGTTCGCAGGCTTCCTTCAGCGCGTCCATGCCCTGCACGTCGAAACAGAGGTGGATGAACCCGAGGTCGCCCCAGTACCGATCCGCGAAGATCGGGCTTCCGGTATCGTCGAGGGACTGTACGAGCTCGATCGCGGTCGCACCGAGCAGTGGTGCAAAGCCGCCCGTGCGCGGCCGGGAGTGCTCGAGCAGGACGCGACGGACCCGACGCTCTCCCCCGGGCAATCCCGCGAGGTCGAGGAAGGCGCCTGCCTCATCGTAGACGATGCGGTCGTAGCCGAGCACCTCGTGGTAGAGCGGTAGGGTCCGGTCGATGTCGGGAGTACCGAGCATGACACCCGCCACGCCTCCCATGCGCCCGGGTCTCCGCGAGAACCAGTCCGTCCCCTCGATGATCTGAAACGCGTTTCCGAACGGGTCCTCCGCGAAGAAATGCACACGTCCCGATGGGTCGGGGTGAGGCGACGAGAGCAGTGTCGCGCCGGCCTCCCGCAACGCGGTATGGGCCTCCGTCACCCTCCCCGACTTCAGTCGCGGCGCGAGGATGCCGTGATCTCCGAGCTCCGGTGGTCGGGCCGGGGGCACGGGCTCGCGGCCGGTATACTGCCACACCTCGAACCCGCCGCCCCCCCGCATGTTGATGGCCAGGGCCGCCCGACGGCTCCGGACGGTACCACCGGTATACGGTGTCATGAACGGCGCCTCCGCCGCATCGTTGAAAGCGGGAACATCGAAGCCGAAGTTGTCCGCGTACCAGGTCCACGCCCGCGAGAGGTCCGCCACGCCGATCCCTATCTGTTGAATGCCGGTCACGCTGTACTCGGTTTGCCTCACCACACTCTCCTGTCGGTTGCCGTACATCTCCGTGAGCTCGCCGCCCTATACCATCAGCAGGGCCCAGTTCGCGCCTACCACCGCCACCATGAACACCGCGCCGGCGGCGGTCGTCGCCGCAATGTCGCCTGGCGGCGGTTCCTGCGGCGTTCCCGGCCGGTAGAGGGAGTCCAGAATATCATCAATGCTGCCGATGAGCCGCCGTGCCTCGAGTTTCCGTCGCTTCGTCTCGACGATCCGTTCGAAGTAGTAAAACAGCCTCACCAGCAACCCGCCGAGGCGGCCGGGCAGCTTCAGCTCAGGCCGGATGCTGAACAGGGATATGAACACGAGTCCGATGATCGTGAGCCCTTTCATCACTCCGTTTCGGAGCGCGCCCTCGGTGATTGCGAACGGACCGGCGGACACGAGCACCCTGCCCATGGGCGTCAGCAGATTGAAAAACGTAACGGAGCTCACCATCACGACAAAGTACAGCCATTTGATCTTCTTCCCGGCGACGGTGGACAGCCCCGCGAACAGCAGCACCTGCACCACCCGAAGCGACAACTCGTCCTGAAAGAGGTAGGCGGGCAGAATGAGAATGCTGGTCATAAGGAGGTGTAGAGGATGGGTATTGCGGGTGAAGAAGTTATCCTTCGAGCGCATCACGAACTCTTTCGAGCCATCTCGACTGCTCCCAGAACTTCTGCGCAAACACCCCCACCACGAGACCACTGCCCACCCCGAGGGCCACGAAGGGAGGCGCGATAATCCACGAACTGAGCCCGAAAATGAAGCGAATGCTGAGGTAGAGCTGCACCACGTTCGAGGCAATGGAGCCGAACACGCTCACGCCGACGAGGCTGATGCGGTTGCCGAAGAGCCGATCTGCGGCGAGCATGACGAAGGCGCTGGCAAAGGAGCCTCCGAGTGAAAAGAGAAACACGTAGGATGCCAGCGTGCCGTTTATCAGCCCCTGGCCGAGCACCTTGAGAAGCACGAGCAGGAGCACGTAACCGGGCGTGAAGAGCCGCAGGCTGATGATAACGGGCAGGTTTGCCAGACCGAGCCGGAAGGAGGGGAACGGCTTGGGAAAGAGGTACTCGATCGTCGCGAAGAAGAGACAGGTCGCCCCAAGGAAGGCGATCAGGTCGAGCCGCTCGTACGTCCGGGGGTGGCTGTCGGCGAGGGAACGTATCATAGGCGCCGTGCCAGAATGAAGGTGATGTTATCCCGGCCACCGCCGGCGTGCGCGAGCTCGAGCAGCCTGGTCCCGGCCGCGTGAAGGTCCTCGAAATCCCGGAGGGTCTGCTCGATCACCTCGTCGGAAACCATGTCGGACAACCCGTCACTGCACAGCACAAACACATCACCCGGCTCAATCTCGCCCCCGAACGGTTGCGCGTCGAGGAAGAAGTCCGCCTCGGAACCGAAGCAATTCGCAAGGATATTGCCCGGAATCCGCGGATCACCGGAAAACTCCCGAAGTGTGTGATCCCGCGAGACCTGGCGCAGAAGCCCGTTTCGCAGGAGGTAGCAGCGGCTGTCGCCGGCGTGAGCGAGGAAGAACTGTTGGTCGTAGAGAATCACGGCGGTGAGCGTCGTCGCCATACCCCGGTGCCGCGGGTTCGCCCGCCCACGGGCGAGCAGCCCGTTCTGGATGCCGCTCGCTATCTCGGCAAGCCTGAGAGAAAGGGCGGCCGGCGAAAGCCCTCCGTCGAGCGCTGCGACCTCATCACGGAAAGAGACAAGAACCTCTCTGCTCGCGACCTCACCGGCGGCCTGGCCGCCGAGGCCGTCGGCCACCGCCATCACGTAGGGCCGCCCCTGCGGTGAAATCTCGTGCACGCCGTCGTATCGCTCGTCACGCAGTATGCGCGTGCCGAGCAGCGCCATATCCTCGTTGTGGTTTCTTTGAAGTCCGACGTCACTCGTTGCATGTACTGCCAGTTTCATGAGGCAGCCTCAGTATACGGACAACGGGGCCGACCAACAAGCTCGTCAATCCGCGGGGCCGTGACCGGTGAGTTGCAGGTGGGCCTTGTCAAGCAGCAGGCGGGTATTCTCAAAGGTGAGCAGCGACCGCGCCTCCGCATACGACGCCCAGCGATACTCCGATATTTCGGCGACCTGCGTCCGAACGCGCGGGCGCCACACGCGGGCGAGGAAATGGACAACCTCCTTCTTTCGCCCCTTCGGGGTCAGGTAGTAGATGCGCTCGTAGAACCCGTGTCGGAAATGCGGATGCAGCCCGGTCTCTTCGTGGATCTCCCGCACGGCGGTCTCGCGCTCGCTCTCGCCGGCTTCGGTATGTCCCTTTGGAAAGCTCCAGTGCCCGCCGTTGGTGTGTCGGAGCAGCAGATACCGCACACCGAGGAGACCCCGGCGGTAGATAATCGCTCCGCATGACTTGCGGGTGGACGTGCGTCCCGAGGTCTCGAGCCTCATGCGTAGTGCCCGCGGCTCGAAGCCGTGCCGCTGCCAGAACTCGAGCGCACCGCGGTTGCCTTCCAGCACGTCGAGCTGAATTTCGGCGGCCTGCGCCCATTCCGTCTCACGCAGACGGGCAAACATCGTGCTTCCGACCCCTCGGCCGCGCATCTTCTCGCTCACGTAGAACTGTCTGACGTAGGTGTAGACGGGCTCCACCCGGTAGAGAACGTAGCCGACCACCGCTTCCTCATACTCGAAAAGCGCCGCCTGGTAGCCGTCCTCCACGAGGAAGGCGTTCATCCGGTAGCGCAGCTCCTCGAGCGTCATGGGATTGTCGCTGCCCTCCGCCTGTATGAGCGACGAGTTCATCTCGGCAAGCACGTCGGCCGCCTCGGACCCTACCAACCGGTAGGAGAGACGGTCGCTTTCGATCTTCTTTCGCGACCCTTTTGCCATCGCCGTATGCTCCGTCCTTGCTGTCGTTCGCCCGATCCGTGTATGCTCGGCCCATGATCAGTGTAGAGAAGATGAATGAGGATCACTACAGGGTTACGGTGCGCGAGGGTGGATCGGAGACGACTCATACGGTCGAGCTCGACGATTCCTACTATGGGAAGATCTCCGACGGTTCGCTATCGAAGGTGGATCTGATCCGCCGATCCTTCGAGTTCCTCCTCGCACGGGAGCCGAAAGAGAGCATCCTCGGCCGCTTTCACCTGTCCGTCATCGCCCGATACTTCCCCGAATATGAGGCGGAGATCGGGTCAACGTAGGGAATTGAACGCGGCGGGATTCGAACCCACGACCTTCGGCTCCGGAGGCCGACGCTCTATCCAACTGAGCTACGCGTCCGTGGCCTGTAAGCTACCACAGGAGGCCCTCATGGTAAAGTTCATTCTCGGCATAATACTCGGAGTCGCGGCGATCATCTTCGTGATGCAGAACACGGAGATGTCATCGGTCACCTTTCTGGCGTGGGAGATCGAGATGTCCCGCGCGCTCCTGCTGCTCATAACGCTGATGGTCGGCGGCTTCATGGGCTGGGTACTCGCAACGCTCGGCCATCGCCGACGCGGGCGGAAGTAGACAGACAACCGCGTGAAACTCGGAAAGAACAACCTCGGCGTGCTCGTCCGTCTCATGCTCCTCACCGCCCTTATCGGCACCCTCGCCTGGGCGATTCTGGAACGTCTGGCAAGTGTGATGGGCGCCGAGGTATCGCTGGCCGTCGGTCCGATCGGCTTCGACGTGATGATTCTCTCGGCCCACGTGTACGTGAACCCCGGCACGCTTCTCGGCGCACTTGCCGCCGTGCCGGTCTTCAAATCCATATGACGGGCTCCGACCTCCTGACCCTCGCCTCCTCCTCGCCGCGCCGCCGCGAGCTGCTGGAGCAGCTCGGCCTCTCCTTCGAGGTCGCCGAGCCGGCCCCCGACGACGATCCCGCCGATCACCGCCCGGCGGCCGAGTTCGCCCGGGACCTCGCCGCCCGCAAAGCCGCCTCGGTAGCCGATGCGCCGGCGTACGCACATCGCTGGGTCCTCGGCGCCGACACGGTTGTCTTCGACGACGCCGAGATCCTGCTCAAACCCGCCGACAGACGCGACGCGCGGCGCATGCTCACGCGGCTCGCCGGGCGCACGCACCGGGTAGTGACCGCCCTCGCCCTCTTCGCGCCGGCCGCCGCCGGCGCCGCGCCGGGAACCGCGGCCGACGCGCCCGGGGCCGCGGCCGACGCGCCGGCGCGCGAGCCGCTCATCGCCGCCGATGTGACGGCGGTCACCTTCGCGCCGCTCGGCGAGCGCGAGATCGAGTGGTACCTCGACACCGGCGAGTGGCGCGGGGTTGCCGGCGCCTACCGGATACAGGGCCGCGGAGCAGTGCTCATAGAGGGCATCGAGGGATCGTACTCGGGGGTCATGGGCTTGCCAATCAGGCTTCTATATTCTATGTTACGAGATACAGGCTTCCGGTTTCCATGACATCGGTTGCAATACTCCGGCGACCCGCCGGTTACGGCGGTTTCGTACGAGAAATAGAGACGGCTATGCGCCATATTCCTACTGCGAACGTGGCGCACGCGAGGAGGAACACGTGGCAGTAGTCACAATGAAGAACCTGCTTGAGTCAGGTGTGCATTTCGGTCATCAGACCAAGCGATGGGATCCCCGGATGAAGAAGTTCATCTTTGCCGAGCGCAACGGGATTCATATCATCGACCTTCAGAAGACCATAGGCGCAATACGTGAGGCGTACGACGCCGTTCGCCGGACGGTCATCAACAATCAGTCGGTTCTGTTCGTCGGCACGAAGAAGCAGGCGCAGCAGGCAATCGAGCGAGAGGCTACCAAGTGCGGGATGTTCTACGTAAACAACCGCTGGCTCGGTGGCATGCTCACCAACTTTTCGACCATCCGGCATTCACTGAGTCGCCTCAAAAAGATCGAAAAGATGGAAGTCGACGGCACCTTCGAGAGCCTTACAAAGAAAGAGGTCGCCCGGCTCAACAAGGAGCGGGCCAAGCTCGAGAAGAACCTCGGCGGTATCAAGGAGATGAAAGACCTTCCGGGCATCGTCTTTGTCATCGATACCCGCAAGGAGGCCATTGCCGTCGCCGAGGCCCAGCGCGTGGGCATCCCCATCGTTGCGGTCGTGGACACGAACTCCAACCCCGAGGGTATCGACTACCCCATCCCCGGCAACGACGACGCCATACGCGCCATTAACCTGTTCACCTCCATCATTGCTCAGGCGGTCATCGAGGCCGACAACGAGATCGGGCTCGAGGTCATCGAGAGCCTGCAGGAGGATGAGCGCAGCGACAGGCCGGACACCTGGACCGAGTCACCCGTTGAAGCTCCGGCACCCGTTGCCGAGTCCGAGGCGGACTCCGCTCCCGATGAGGATACGGTGCCCCTTTCGGCGATCGCCGAGGGCGAGTTGCAGGCCGAAGCGGAGGCCGAGGAAGAGGAGGTCGCGACCTACACCGCCGAGGACTACTCCGACTATCAGCCCGAAGAGGTGTCCGACGACGGCGAGCAGAAGACCGAAGAAGAAGCCGTGGCCGAACGGTCCGGGTATAACGAGGAAGACCTGTACGAGCAGGACGAAGAATAGATCAAGCACCACAGAACAGGAGAAACAGACCGTGGACATACAGGCAGCAGACGTAAAGAAACTGCGTGACAAGACCGGGGCCGGCATGATGGACTGCAAGAGGGCCCTCACGGAGGCCGGCGGCGATTTCGCGAAGGCGGAGCGCCTGCTCAAAGAGATGGGCCTCGCCGCCGCCGCAAAACGCTCCGGTCGCGCGACCAACGAGGGCCGGGTCTTCACGAAGGTCGACGGAAAGCAGGCGGGCATTCTCGAGCTCTCCTGCGAAACCGACTTCGTCGCACGAAACAAGGATTTCATCGCGCTCGGCCACTCCATGCTCGCGAAGATGCTTTCGGAGGGTCTCGACGGGGACTCCGAAGAGGTCCGGTCCATGCTCCAGGAAGCCATCGGCACCATAAAGGAGAATATGGGCTTCCGGCGGTTCTCCCGCATGACGGCGGGGGACGACGAGCTCATCGTCGATTACGTGCACGGAGAGGGCGGCGGTATCGGCGTACTGGTCAAGATCAAGGCCGACAAACCGGAGCTCTTCGAGAACGAGGCGGTGAAGCAATTCGCATTCGACGTGGCCCTCCACGTAGCCGCCTTCAACCCGCCGTATCTCGCGCCCGACACGGTACCGGAGCAGTACCGCCTCGAGCAGGAAGAGATTTTCAAGAAGCAGGCCGAAGGAATGGGCAAGCCCGAGAAGGTGATAGACGGGATCATCAAGGGTAAGATGAAGAAGCACCTTTCCGAGATCACGCTCGAAGAGCAGCCCTTCGTGAAAGACGACAAGCGCAGCGTGAAACAGGTTGCCAAGGAGCTCGGAACCGAAACGGGCGGGCTCATCGCCGTGTCCGACTTCGTGTACTATCGCGTCGGGGACGCAACCGAATAGGGAGAGCACATGGACAGTAACGTTCACAAGGATGCGGATCAGCGAATGAAGAAGTCGCTGCAGGCGCTGGAGGAGGAGTTCAACACCCTGCGCACCGGTCGGGCCTCATCGGCGCTGTTCGAGAAGATCAAGGTGGACTACTACGGCAATCAGACCCCCCTGAGCCACATGGCGACCATTTCGGTACCGGAGGCACGGCTCGTGGTCATTCAGCCCTGGGACAAGTCCACAATCAACGAGATCGAAAAGGCCATCCAGAAATCCGAGCTCTCCGTCAATCCCTCCAATGACGGCAAGGTGATCCGTATCAACATCCCGCCCCTGACCGAGGAGCGGCGCAAAGAATACGTGAAGATTGCAAAGAACATGGCCGAGCAGTGTCGCGTTTCGATCCGCAACATTCGCCGGGACGCCAACGACGAGCTCAAGAAAGCCAAGAAGGACGGCGAGCTCTCCGAGGACGAGGAGAAGCGTCTCGAGGAAGACATACAGAAGCTCACCGACAGTTACGTGAAAGAGGTGGACGAGGCGCTTCAGGAAAAGGAAAAGGATATTCTGGAACACTGATGGAGCATGCCTCACTGTTGGAGACCGAGCATCTGCCACGACACGTCGGCATCATCATGGACGGCAACGGCCGATGGGCCAACGCGCGCGGGTTGAAGCGTACCGACGGTCATCGTGAAGGCTTGAAAGCCGCCAAGCGCGTGGTGCGTCGCGCAAGTGAGCTCGGTATCCCCTTTGTGTCCCTTTTCACCTTCTCGACGGAGAACTGGAACCGCACTCCCGACGAAGTGAAGTTTCTGATGAGCCTCGTCGGCACCAACCTGCGCAAGGAGTATCCCTTCTACGAGGAGAACAACATCAGGGTTCTCCATTCCGGGGATCTGAGCCGCCTGCCCGAGGCCGTGCAGAACGAGCTCAAGGCGGTCGAGCGCGACACCGAAGGCTTCACCGGCACGCGAGTGAACCTTGCGATGAACTACGGCGGTCGCGACGAGATCCTTCGCGCCTTCGCGCGCCTGTCCGCCTCCGAGGACTACATCCCCGGCGAAAAGCCCGCCCCCGAGCTCCTGGCCCGCTACCTCGACCGGCCGGAGTTCCCCGACCTCGATCTGGTGATCCGCACCGGCGGTGAGCGCCGGATCAGCAATTTTCTGCTCTGGGAGCTCGCCTACGCGGAGCTCTGGTTCAGCGCGAAACTCTGGCCGGACTGGGACGGCAACGACCTCGTCGACGCGCTGCGCGACTTCCGGTCGCGAAAGCGGAATTTCGGCGGAGTGCGATGAGGAACTCCGTGAAGCGGGTGCTGCTGTTCTTTCTGGCAACACCCGCGCTGCTCGCCGCCGTGTTCTTTTTGCCCCAGGCGAATCATCTCACCTTCAACATCATCGTCACCGCCGCGGCCGGCCTCGCCGGCATGGAGGTGATCGCTATGTTTCGCGCCTCGCGTCTGCGGGCGAGCGCCCGTCCCGCGCTCGGTTTCGTTGCCGCCGCGGTGCTGCCGGCCGCCGCAACCGCCGCAACCCTCACCGGTGGCGGCGGCGAGCTCGTGCCGGCGGCCGGGGTCGCCACCGCGGGAGCCTTCCTCGGCGGGGCGGCAATCACCGCCAAAGACGGGCACTTCGAGGCGGTGCTTCCGAACCTGGCGGCGTACTTCTTCGCGCTTGCCTATCCGGGCCTGTTTGCACTGCACGGCGTGCAGATGACCACGTTGCCGTTTCCGTCCGTCTTGATCGTGGTGTTTCTCTGCTCGGTGTTTCTCAACGACAGCCTCGCCTATGTCGCCGGTATGCTGTTCGGCAGGAACTCCCGACCATTACTGGCGGTCAGTCCGAACAAGAGCCTGGCCGGCTTTGCGGGCGGATTTCTCGCCTCTGTTCTCGTGATCGTTGTCGCCGGGTTGCTGGCGCCGGAGCTGTTTCCCGGCACCACGATCTCTCACGTCGCCTTCGGCTCGGTGCTCGGACTCGTGACGATACTCGGGGACCTCGCCGAAAGCGCGCTCAAGCGCGCGGCGACGGTAAAGGACTCTGGTACTCTGATTCCGGGGCGCGGGGGAATTCTCGACTCCGCCGACTCGCCTCTCTTCGTTGCCCCTGTCTTTTACTACCTCTACATGATTATCTTTCTTGGGTAGATTATGCTGCTGAACATACTGATCGGACTGATAGGACTCGGCATCGTGGTGTTTGTCCACGAAGCCGGGCATCTGGTGGTGGCTAAGCTCGTCGGCATCGACGTGGAAGCCTTCTCTCTGGGCTGGGGGCGAAAGATCGCAGGGTTCGAGTACAAGGGTACCGACTACCGCATCTCCGTCTTCCCGCTCGGCGGATACTGCAAAATGCGCGGCGACGAGGCACTGCAGCAGGCCTATCAGAACGGAGAGCGCACAATCCCCAAGGACAAGGGCACGTTCTTCGCCGCACGCCCGTTTCACCGGATACTCGTCGCCTTTGCGGGTCCCGCCGTCAACCTGCTGTTTTCGATCGTGGTGCTTGCAGTGCTGTGGTGGATCGGATTCTCGGTTCCGACCTTCGACAATCGGATCGTGCTCGCCTCCGAGTACAACTCCGGCCAGGGGCCGGACGTCGCCGCGGAAGCCGGACTCGAGACCGGTGATGTCGTCAGATCGGTGGGCGGAGCCGAGATCTCCAGCTTTCGCGACCTGAGACAGGAGGTTGCCGCCGCCGCGGACCGCGAGCTCACCGTCGTCGTGGAGCGGGGCTCGCGGACGCGTGAGTTCACCGTCACGCCCGAGCTCGACCCCAACACGGGAGCGGGACAGATCGGCGTATATCCCTGGATCGAGCCCGTCACGGATGACGTACAGCCCGAAACGCCCGCGGCCGAGGCGGGCATCCGTCCCGGGGACCGCGTGGTGGAGGCGAACGGGCGCGAGACTCCCCACTCCATCGCACTCGGCCGCGCGCTCTCCGAGAACGAGGGCGAGGAAACCCTCGTTCTCGCGCGAGACGGCACGCGCCGAACGGTGAGGATACCCGACGTTGCCGGTCTCAGCGCCCTCGGCATCACCTTCGAGCCGAGAACCGTCGAATCGCCGGATCTCGGCCCACTCGGTGCGCTCGCCCGCGGTGCGAGTGAGACCTGGGAGACACTGTCGGTTACCGTGCGGGGCATCGGCATGCTCTTTCGGGGTGTAGACGTCACCCAGGCGGTCGCCGGCCCCATTCGCATCACCTATTTCGTCGGAGAGGTGGCGACGCAAGGGATGAGCACCGGCATCGGCGGCGGGCTGCGGGCCTTCTTCAGCTTTCTCAGTCTGCTGAGCGTCGCCCTGTTCTTCATGAACCTGCTTCCCATTCCCGTGCTCGACGGGGGTCAGATACTGCTCTATGCGGTGGAGGGCATCAGCAGGCGCGAGCTGCATCCGAAGCTGGTCTACGGATACCAGATGGTCGGGATGGTACTTGTGTTCATGCTGCTGTTTTTTGCATTATTCAACGATATTCTCTTCCTCAGCAGTAGATAATCGGGACGTTGACGATGGCAAGGATCAAGAGAACGATGCGCGTTACGGTACTGGCAATCATTCTGACGTCGACATTCGGTATCTCCTGTGCAACGGCCGAGGTTGCCGTGCAGACGTCCCACGCGGGATCGGTCAGCGCAATCGCCTATCATCCGGCGACCGGGTCGATCGTCTCCGGCGGTACGGACGGCCGCATCAAAGTGTGGAGCATCGAACAGGAGCGCATCATCCGCTCGGTGCAGGCGGGCACGGACGAGGTGATCGACCTCGCCGTTCACCCCGAGCAAACCGAGGCGGCGGTGGTCACCCGCGATTCCGCCTCGACATACAGCCTGCAGGCATGGGACCTCAACGAGGGGCGACTGCTGTTCTCCGAGACCCTCGAGGCCGCTCCAACCGTGCTCGAATACGCCCCTTCGGGCAACTTCATCGTCGTTGCCGAGTCGCGAATGTCGGGGATGCGGTACTTCGACTCACGTGACGGCGAGAGTCTGCCCTACCCGTCGGTCCAACGGGGTATCGTTACGTATGCCACCGTGGCCTCGAGCGAGCGGACGATCATGACGTACGTCGCCGGTGACGGCGCCATCCTGTACTGGAGCCTCGCGGACCAGGACGTCGTCGGCGAGGCACGGACGCGCTTCGACATGGACCACATGCAGGTCCTGCAGAACAAGCGCTATGCAGCCGCCGTCCATGAGGGTGACCTCGTGGTGGTGGACATCGTCGAGGGCGATGTGGTGGACCGGGCACCGGTCGGGCGGGTGAACTATCTCTCCGTCGCGCCGGAGACGGGGGAAATCGTGCTGCTGGAACACCGTGAGGGCGGCCGTCGCGTGACGCTCTACGAGTTCGACGGTGATGTGCTCAACCGGGATCGCGTACTCGAGCATGAGGCCCTCGACCGGATGAACGTGGTTACCCTGGCGGGCTCGAGCCTCTACGGCGGCTCCGACAATGGCGAGCTCCACGTCTTTCGGGCCTCCGACGGACGCGCGGACACCCTCGTTCGCGACGTCGTAGCCCCGATTCACGACGTTGCGCTGCTCGAGGATACGCTCTACGTGAACGTGGGCACCGATATCACGGCCATTCGGACGGACTTCTTCACCGCGGACGGCGGACGGCTGGACCGGGTGGAAACCGTGGAGACCACCGACGTGGAGAGTCCGGTTGACGCGCCGGTCAACATGGTTGCCCTCGGCGACGGCTCCCTCGTCCTCTGGGGAACCGACGGCGAGAGAGCATCCACGCTCTATCGCCTCGGCGAGAGCGCAACCTTCGAAGAGGTGTTCAGCTCCGATGCGCCTATTCAGTCGGTGGGGGAGTTCGACGGAACGTTGTTGGTCCTCGATCGCGCCGACACCTTCGTTCGGCTCTCGGCCGACGACTTCGAAGAGGAGTTCCGCTACTCGTCGTTCGGGACGGAGGCGGTGGTGGGCACCGATCAATACGGCATCGTCATCGGAAAGTCGCGCACGGGCTCCTTCGAATCCGCGGTTCTCACCATCGACCCGCGCACCCGGGAGACCGTAGGCCTCAGGACCGACGCGTTCCTGGTCTTCGACCTCGCCTACGATTGGGAGAACGGCTACCTGTACGCGCTGGGAATTACCGGCGAGGACGGGACCGAGACTACCATCACCCGGTTCTCCGGATCGTCGGATCTCACCCGCCGAACCCGTGTATTCGGCGTTCGCGGCGAGTACCTCGACGGGAACCTCGCCCTCGATCCCGAAAGCGGCTCCCTCTACACCTCGATCGGCAGATCGGGGATCACCCGCGTAACCGGTGAGGAGAACGAGGTCCACGGCGGCACCACCCACGCGGCCCGTCGACTGGAGAGCTCCGGGGGCTACCTGTGGTCACTCAACCGCGACGGCAGCGCGTCGCTGTGGGAACCCGAGAGCGGCGAGCGCACCGGAGATCTGTATTTCTTCAGGGACGGGGGCTGGGCGCTCCTGACAACCGACGGACGATTCTACGCCTCCTCCGAGCAGGCGGAGCAGTTCGTCGCCGCAATAGACGCGGACTCAGAGACCGAGTCCTTCCGTCTGACGATTCCGGATTAGCCGATCAGGATCAGGTCAGGTCGGACGGAGGGTTCTCCCTGACTACACGAATGGCCTCCGCAACCGCCGCGCGCACCTCGCCGTAGTGCTTCTCGTCGAGCGCGGGCCTGTACACGCGTCCGAGCAGCGTGGCGCGGTAGAGGGGCGGAACGTGGTTGAGGGCGTACGCCGCCATGTCGAGCACGCACTCTTCGGTCCGGCAGACGCCCGCATTCTCCTGGAGGGCAAGCTGGCGCTCGAGCTCCTCCACGACCATGCTCTCCGCCTCGTTCTCCAGATAATCGAAGTCGTACTGGTCCTTCAACGCCATGCTTCCACAGCCTCCTTCCCGGCAGCCCGGCTCCGCTGCACGGGTTCCGTTACACCGGCTCCCGGCGGAGCGATTCGAACTTGGTGTACTTCGGTACGAACGCGATCTTTACGGTACCCACCGGACCGTTTCGCTGCTTTGCCACGACGAGCTCCGTCTCCACGACGCTGGGATGCTCGTCGCCACTGCGGTCGCTCCCGCGCTCCCGGTGGAGAAAGATTACCACGTCGGCATCCTGTTCGATCGAGCCGGACTCGCGGATGCTGGCGAGGGAGGGCCGCTTGCCCTCCGAATCACGGGTCAACTGGGACAGCGCGATGATGGGAACACGCAGCTCCCGTGCAAGCGCCTTGAGCGACCGTGAAATCTCGGCAACCTGTTCGTGGCGCGGAAGGTCGGTGTTTTCGGAGCTTACGAGTGTTATGTAGTCAATAAACAGGATGCGGATTCCCTGCTGTGCAACCATGCGGCGGGCCTGTGCCCGCAGATCGAGGAGGGGAATATTCGGCGTGTCGTTGATCCAGAGCGGGGACTCGTAGATGAGGCCGGCCGCATCGGTGAGGCTCTTGAAGTCCGACGGCTTGAGCATTCCCGTTCTGATTGTCTGAGATCCGATCCGGGCCTCCGCGGCGATGAGTCGCTGCATGAGCGCCATATTCGACATCTCCGCGGTGAAGAATCCCACGGGAATGTGTTGGTGGATCGCCATGTGGGCCGCCATGGTCAAGGCGAGCGCCGTCTTCCCCACGGAGGGCCGTGCCCCTATGATGATGAGCTCCGAGTCCTGAAAGCCGCTGAGCATATTGTCGAGATCGGGGAACCCGGACGGAATGCCGGTGTAGCTGTCTTTGGTCTTGTAGAGGCGCTCGATGGCCTCCACGGTCTCCTGAACGATGTCCTTGGCCTTGCGAAAGCTCTCGGTATGCTGATTGTCCGCGATCTCGAAGATGCGTCGCTCGGCCTCTTCGACCACTTTCCGGCTTTCCCGAGTATCGTCGTAGATCGTCGCGATGATCTCATTCGACACCCGAAGCAGCTTGCGCCGAAGGCTGGATTCCTTGACGATGCGGGCGTAGTACTCGACATTGGCGCTGGTCGGCACCGCGCTGGTAAGGGAGGAGACGTAGGCCGGGCCGCCGACGTTCTCGAGCGCTCCCTCGGCACGCAACTCCTGCGTGACGGTGATGATATCTATCTCCTCGGCCCGCTCGGAAAGATTGAGTATCGCCTGAAAGATACGTGCGTTTGCGTTGCGGTAGAAGTCGTCCGCGCGCAGGTAGACGAGAACGCGTCCGAGCGCCTCGGGGTCGAGCAGTATGGCCCCCAGGGTCGCTGCCTCGGCCTCGGAGTTATGAGGCGGTACCCTGTCCTTCAGTGACTCCCCGTTCATTCCGACGAGAGGTTACTCCCGGTCTTCCTCACCCTCTGGCATTTCTTCCTCGACCACAGCCTCCTCGGCGGCGGCTTCCTCGGCCGGCGCCTCCGGCTCGGCGGCGGCTTCCTCGGCCGGCGCCTCCGGCTCGGCGGCGGCTTCCTCGGCC
>CAZWNS010000023.1:6050-7780 GCA_964635245.1 uncultured Spirochaetaceae bacterium | reverse complement strand
CTCGGCGGCGGCTTCCTCGGCCGGCGCCTCCGGCTCGGCGGCGGCTTCCTCGGCCGGCGCCGACTGCCGACGGGCGGCGCTCTTCTCGTCGGGCTCCACCACCACCTTCAGTTGAGCCTCCTCCTCGCCGTAGAGGCGCACGCGCACGGTATGCGTCCCGAGGGTCTTGATGGTACCGTCCTCGATGTCGATGCGCTTCCGTTCGACATCGATGCCCCGCTTCTCGAGCTCCTCGGCGATTGCATGGCTCGTCACCGAGCCGAAGAGTTTCCCGCTCTCACCGGCGGTCATGCGAATCGTCAGCGACTCGCCCTCGAGGCGCTCCCTGGCGCTCTTTGCGTGCCGGCGTTTCTCTTCCTTGCGCTTTTCGATGGTCGCACGCCGGCTCTCGATGAGTGCGAGGTTCTGCCGTGAGTACGGCATGACCATCCCCCTGGGAATCAGGAAGTTTCGTGCATAGCCGTCCGCAACGTCCTTGACATCTCCCTCTTCTCCGAGATTGCTCACATCGTTATTCAGAATGACCTTCATATCCCCTCAGCTCCTTTCAGTACTACGAAAGTGTATCCACGTCTCGGCTACGCCCAGCCCCGGCAGTCCCAGCATCACCAGCATGTTCGCCCCCGGCACCAGGAGAAGGATCGCGAGTGCGGCTCCCACGCCGACGCGGATCCCGCGGGCGACTTCGAATCGGTCGAGCAGCGACCAGACTATTCCGAGTCCCTGCACGCCGTAGAGGAACAGCGCGACAAAGAGCGCGTTCCAGGCAAGGTGCTCGAACACGCCGGCGTTTCCTACCAGGCCGACCAGCGCCGCGCCGGATGCAGCGACGAGCACCCAGACAAAGATATCGGGCAGGCGGAAGTCCCGGATCCGAAACCCCTCCTCACCCTGTGTACGCGCGCCGATGAGCTGCCCCAGGTACCAGTTGCCCGCCAATACCACGGTATAGGCGAACAGATAGGTGCTGAGAAGCAGGTCGAGCACGGCCTCCATCATGGCGCCCACCGTCGCAAAGCGCCCCAGTCGTGCCGGATCGGTCTCCCCGCCGGTAAGCATCGTATGGAGCAGCTCGAACTGCTGCCGCAGCGTGTCCATGGCGACGGAGCTCGAGCTCACCGTCAAGATGACGGGCACACTCACCGCCCCCACGATCAGGATCGCCTGTATAAGCCGGTACAGCCGCCGCACCCCGTACAGCAGCCTGGTCTCCAGCAGGTAGAGGCCGCCGAGAAAGGCCGCCGGCGGCAGCACCTCCATAAGCAGGATCGCAAAATCCCACTCGATATCGAGCCGTATGAGGCCCGTAACTCGCGTAGCTGCAACGACCCCGCCGGTTACGAGCGCCGCCGTCCCCAGCCAGTCGGCCCCGCGCCGCCGGCCGAGAGCGGCAAGCGGAACGAGGAACACGAACACAAAGAGCGCCGACTGGTAGAGAAACGCGGACACTACGGACAGTACCGCCGCCTCTATCCAGACGTCTCGCGCGTTCATCAACCCATCGGAAGCAGGGCCAGATACCGCGCCCGCTTGATCTCGCGGATCAGTCGGCGCTGATTCTTCGCGGACGTGCCGGTAATGCGGCGCGGCAGAATCTTGCCGCTGTCGGTAACGAAGCGGCGCAGGATCTCCGGGCGCTTGTAGTCGATGGTGAGGTTCTGCGTCTTGATCTTGTCGACTTTGCGCCGGAAGAACACCTTGCCCCGCCCGCGGTAGCCGCCACCGCGGCC
>CAZWNS010000023.1:0-5950 GCA_964635245.1 uncultured Spirochaetaceae bacterium | reverse complement strand
CGACTTTGCGCCGGAAGAACACCTTGCCCCGCCCGCGGTAGCCGCCACCGCGGCCGCCGCGGTCACCTCCGCCGCCGCGGCCCCGATCGCCGCCGCGGTCTCCGCCGCGGTCGCCGCCCCGGTCTGCTGCACGGCTCGGTCCGCCGGGACGTGGTCCGCTCTCCGTGCCGCGGCTGCCGCTTCCGCGGTCCGCAGTCCGGGCGTCGGGGCTGCGGCTCTCGGCTCCGCGGCTGTCGCCCGCGCGGCTCTCCACACTCCGGGAATCGTTCGACTGGCCGCCGGCCGTCTGCTCGCCGCCCTGCTCGGAAGAGGTGCTCCCACTATCTTCAGTCTTTGTTTCTTGGTCTTTCGGTGTTTCTTCAGCCATACGAATCCTCCTGATCTAGAATGGCACGTCGTCGTCGAAGCTGTCGTCGGTTGGCGGTGGCGGACCGAAGTCGGGCTCGCTTCCGCCGCCCTGAGCCGGTCCGGGGCGGGTCTGCCCGCCGCTCCCGGGCCCGCCCGCACTCCGGCCGCCGTCCCCCGCCCCGCCGAGGAGCTGAAGGTTGATGGCGTGGACCTTCACCTTGCTCCGGGTCTGGCCGTCCTGCTCCCAGCGGTCCTGTCGGAGCTCACCCTGAACGCCGACCTGCTTACCCTTGACCATGAAACGCTGGATGGACTCCGCCTGACGGCCGAAGAGCTCGACGTCGAAGAAGCTCGTCTCTTCGACCCATTGATCTCCCTGCTTGCGTCGCCTGTTCACGGCGATGGAGAAGTTCATGACCGCGGTGCCGCTCGAGAGGTAGCGCAGCTCACCGTCACGAACAAGATTGCCCACAAGCACGACGTGATTGATGCTGGTAGCCATGTCAGTCCTCCTGGCGTACCAGCAGGAACCGCAGCATATCGACTTTCAGTTTGAGGTGTTCTTCTGTCTGCTGGACGGATGCGGGATCCATCTCTACCACGAAGAGGTAGTAGTGGCCCTGGCTCGTCTTGTTGATGGGATAGGCCAGCGTGCGGCGGCCCATGTCGTCTTCTTTGGTGATGGTGGCGCCCAGGTTCTGCAGCTCGGTCCGTACCGTATCCCGATCCGCGTTGAACGCCTCATCTTCGGGGCGGAATACGCACACCGCCTCGTACGTTCTCATAAGGTCCTCCTTGTGGACTCAATCGACCATCGGACGGCGTCCGATGGTAAAGAGGTTTAGCGAAGCTACTACGCGCGTGCCGGCTCTGTCAAGTACGCTCGCACGGGGGTCGATAATGGTACAGGAATGACCTCTCGAGTCAACTACGACGACAACATCTTCTTCGTACACACGATGATCAAGTCCCTCCGGGCGGGACTCACGCTCGACGTGGATCCGGAGCTGTTCAAGGACAAGGCCCTCGAGGACATCTTCTTTGTCGACTCAACGCTGATGAAGATCCTGTCCCGGCTGCGCGACAGTCCGAACCTCATCCGACGCGCCGAGTATCTCAAGGCGATGCTTCGCGCCGAGAACACCTTCCTCGTGTTTCTCGGCGATGTCCTTGCCGCGGAGCGACCGCTCGCGGAAAGCCTCGGGCCCTTCTCCCACAAGATCCGGGCCTGCCGTGCGTCGCACCAGACGACCTTCACCGAAATTCAGACCATGCTGCACCGCCCCGAGGAGCACGCGCCGGAGGAGGACGTCGTCTCCCGGGAAGAGCTCAACTTCCTGCTCCAGGACGACCAGCAGAGCGACGAATCCGACGGCTGACCGGTGAAACCGGTAGAACTCAACCCCCGTAAGCCGTTATTCTAAGGGCCGTATGGACAGAATGCGGAAAACGACGATCGTGTGCACGCTCGGGCCGGCTGTGGACGATCTCGACCGGATGAAGGAGCTTCTCCGAGCCGGGATGAACATTGCCCGATTCAACTTTTCTCACGGCGACCACGCGGAGCAGGCGCAGCGCCTCGACATGATCCGCCGTGCGAGTGCCGAGACCGGTATACCGGTCGCCACGCTTCTCGACACGAAGGGCCCCGAGATCCGCACGGGCGTCATGGTCGATAACGCGGAAGTCGAGCTCGAGGCCGACGACCGCATTACGATCACCACCGAAGAGGTGGAGGGCACCGCAGATCGCATAAGCATCACCTACGAACAGCTCCCCAACGAGGTCGGCGCCGGGAAACACATCTTCGTTGCCGACGGTCTGATCGACCTCGAGGTCCTCGCGGTCAACGGATCCGAGGTGCACTGCGTCGTTCGAAGCGGCGGAACGCTCGGCAGCCGCAAGAACGTTAACATTCCCGGGGTAAAGGTTTCTCTCCCGGCGATTACCGAGAAGGACCGCAGAGATATTGCCTTTGCCGTCGATCACGGCATGGATTTCATCGCAGCCTCCTTCGTACGCAAGCCCTCCGACGTCACCGAGATTCAGCGCATCCTCCAGGAGAGAGAAAGCCCCATACATGTCGTGGCCAAGATCGAGGACCAGGAGGGCCTCGAGAACATAGAGGAGATCGTACGCGTATCCCAGGGCATTATGGTAGCCCGTGGTGACCTCGGCGTGCAGTTGAGCACCGAGCAGATCCCCCTCGCGCAGAAGCGTATCATCGCCGCATGCAACCGGCAGAACAAGCCGGTGATTACCGCCACGCAGATGCTCGACTCCATGATCCACAACGCCGATCCCACGCGCGCGGAGCTCACCGACGTCGCGAATGCAATCTTCGACGGGACCGATGCGGTGATGCTGTCCGGAGAGACGGCGAGCGGCGCCTACCCCACCCGTGCAACTGAAACGCTGCACCGCATCGCCATGGCGGTGGAGGAGTCGCCGGAGTACCTGAGACGCTGCGAGAAGTACTTCACCTTCCACCAGAGCTCCTCGGACATCGGCCACGCCATCGCCAAAGCGGCCTACCTCGTGGCCCGCGACATCGAGGCGAGCGCCATCGTCGCGCCGACGATCCGGGGGAACACGCCCCGGCTTCTCAGCAAGTTCCGCCCGACTGCGAACATCATCGCGGTGACGACCTCCGAAATCGCCTTTCGGCAGCTCCTGCTGCCCTGGGGGATATTTCCCATCCTCACCGAGCACGTCACCGACTCCGAGCTGATGATTCAGAAAGCCCTGCAGCGCTCGCTGCACCGGGGCTACGTCGAGCGTCTCGACAAGGTGGTCACCGCCGCGGGCATTCCCGTGAACTCACCGTTTCCCATGAATACCATCAAGGTGCACTTCCTCGGAAACATCCTCAACCGGGGCCACAGGGCGGCGGGACATACCTGCTCGGGCCGCATCGTGAAGGCGGCAACGGTGGCGGAGGCCGAAACCGCGATCAAGGGCATGGGCGATGAGATCCTCCTTACCCCCCGGCTCGAGGCCGAGCACCGCCATCTGCTGGGATCGATCCTGGGCGTCATCGTAGAGGACGAAACCTATCTTTCGCCGGACGAGGCGCTCGAGACAAACCCCGAGCTCGTGCTCATCGCCGAGGTCCCCGACGCGTTCTCGCAGTTCGAAAACAACCAGATGGTCAGCCTCGACGGCGGTGAGAAGATCATCTATGAGGGGCTGCTCTGAGGCCGGCGGCCACACAGCGGCCCACGCACGACAGGGAGCCGACACATGACCGAACAATCCACCGTCTCGTATCACGGAAGAGTGGAGGAGCTCTCGCTCCTCTTCGAGATAAGCCAGCTGCTCGACCAGAGTATGGAGCTCGATCGGGTCATCTACCCGGTGCTGCAGACGCTCGCAAACCGACTCGGCATGCGCCACGCCGCCATCACCCTGCTCGACCGCAAGACGGGCGAGCTTTCTATCGAGGCGGCCTACGGCTATTCCTCCCGCGAGCAGGCCCGCGGCCGCTACCGGCTCGGTGAGGGGATCACCGGCAAGGTCGTACAGACCGGGCAGCCGCGCGTCATCCCGCGCATCAACGAAGATCCGCTCTTTCTCAACCGCACCGGTGTCCGCAAGAACACCGATGATCTGTCCTTCATCTGCGTACCGATAAAGCTCGGCAACGAGACCATCGGGGCGCTGAGCGTCGACTGCGAGCCGGCGGAGGAGAGTGAGCTCGAAAGCTCTACGCGCCTGCTGTCGATCGTCACCTCGCTCATCTCCCAGGCGGTGAAACTGCGGCAGAATATCCTCGAGGAAAAGCGCCAGCTCGTCGAGGAAAACACGCGCCTTCAGAACGAGCTCCGCGCCCGCTTTCGCCCGCAGAACATCATCGGAAACTCCCAGGCCATGCAGGAGGTCTTCGATATGATCGCGCAGGTCGCGCGAAGCGAGGCCACCGTGCTGATCCGGGGGGAGAGCGGCACGGGCAAGGAGCTCGTCGCGCATGCCATCCATTACAACTCCGAGCGCGCCGATAAACCCTTCATCAAGGTACACTGCGCGGCTCTGCCTGAAACCGTCATTGAGAGCGAGCTCTTCGGCCACGAGAAAGGCTCATTCACCGGAGCGATAAACATGCGCAAGGGCCGCTTCGAGCTCGCGCACGGCGGTACCATCTTCCTCGACGAGATCGGCGACCTCGCGCCGTTGACGCAGGTCAAGCTCCTGCGGGTCCTGCAGGAGCGGCAGTTCGAGCGGGTCGGCGGCAACGAGACTCTCCGCACGAACGTGCGGATTATCACGGCAACCAACCGGAACCTCGAAGAGGCGATGGAACGTAACGAGTTCCGCGAGGACCTCTACTACCGGCTGAACGTGTTTCCCATCCACATGCCCCCGCTGCGCGAGCGAAAGAGCGACATCCTCCTGCTCGCCGACCACTTCGTGGAGAAGTATGCGGAGAAGAATCACAAGGACATACAGCGTATCTCCACACCCGCCATCGACCTGTTGTCGAGCTACCACTGGCCCGGCAACGTGCGCGAGCTCGAAAATGTGATAGAGCGGGCGGCGGTGCTGAGCGTCGACGGTGTCATCCACAGCCACCATCTGCCGCCGACGCTGCAATCGGCCGAGTCAACCGGTACGGTGGTCTCGGGTTCCCTGCAGGCGCAGCTCGACAACCTCGAGCGCGAGCTCGTCATCGACGCGCTGAAGTCCACCAAGGGCAACATGGCCAGGGCGGCACAGCTTCTGCAAGTCACCGAGCGCATCATGGGCCTGCGGGTGCAGAAGCACGGCATCGATCCGCAGAGATACCGTACACGCGCGTAGGCCCATCAGGTAAATCATACATTTTCGTACCCTCTAGGTTCATTTTCTACATATATGTAGGCTCCGCCGCGGCGGAGACGCCGTGGTCGACGCGGCCGGGACGCCGCATCGCCGAGGCCCGCCTCCGTATCTCGTTCCGGACGTATGAGTTAGCATCCCTCGCCCCGCGCTTCTCCGCACTTGGCACCGTAATTGCAAAGGATGGGGCAACAGGTTACTTCTAGGAGGGTATGCTTGATGAAAGCACGATTGTTCACCCTGTTCATTATCGTCGGGTTGCTCGCCGGCGGCGGATCGGCCGTGGCGCAGGAGCCGTCCACCGAGGAAATGCTCGCACTGTATTCTCAGGCGTTCGACATGATCTGGCTGATCCTGGCGGCCGCTCTCGTGTTCTTCATGCAGGCCGGCTTCGCGATGGTCGAAACGGGACTCACGCGTGCCAAGAATGCCGGCAACATCATCATGAAGAATCTGATGGATTTCTCCGTCGGGGCCGTCGCCTACTGGGCGATCGGTTGGGCGCTCATGTACGGTGCACCGAGCCTCGGCGGCTTCATCGGCGGGAATGGATTCTTCCTCTCGTACACCGAGGAAACGATGAGCGCCTACGGCGTAAGCGATATGTCGGCGATCTTCCGCGACTGGATGTTTCAGGTTGTCTTCGCCGCGACCGCAGCCACGATCGTCTCCGGGGCAATGGCGGAGCGAACGAAATTTGTCGGTTATCTGGTCTACAGCGTCTTCATATCCGGCCTCATCTATCCGATCTCGGGCCACTGGGTATGGGGCGGCGGATGGCTCGCCG
>CAZWNS010000022.1:35324-36989 GCA_964635245.1 uncultured Spirochaetaceae bacterium | reverse complement strand
CGAGAAACGCCATCGACACCGCAATGGCCGGGGCGGTGTTCCTGGCCTCCGGCTCGCCGAGGACGACGATCTTCTCGCGGATCTCCGCGGGAAGCGCGGCGCACTCCTCCACGATAGGATCGACGTGGTCGCGGTGGGCGACGATGAGGATATCGCCGGGTGGCTCGAGGGCGGCGGCGCGGCGGATGGTTGCCTCGAGGAGGGACATGCCGAGGCCGGGGTCCATGAACTGCTTGGGTCTGGAGCGAATCGAGGCCGGCCACAGTCGCGTGCCGGACCCGCCTGCCATGATGATCACATCGTCAACCATCGATTTATCCCTCATTCCGCAGATAGTATCGCCATGCTTACGATATCTGTAAAGCTTCCGCTCTCATAGTACGGAAAAGCGAAAGAAGACGCCGGAAAGCCGCTATTGACCGCAGCCGCGGGCCGTCGTAGAATAAGAGTACAATTCACCCGACCGAAGACTCTGAGGAGGCCGTAGATGGCATCTGCATTCACACTCGCCGTGTACCCGTGGGTATACATCGCACAGTATCAGGATAACGGAACCTGGACCGAGACGTACACCGAAAAACCGCACAAATCGCCGGCCGAAGAGGCGGCCATGGGCGATGAGGAACGCAATCAGCTCCTCGCCCGGCGCAACTCCTTTCCCGAGCTCCCGCTCGTGAACTACACCTCTCAGTACGGGCTCGGCTGCTTCGAGGGCCTCAAGGCCTTTCCCCAGCCCGACGGCAGCCTGAAGATGTTCCGCCCCGATGAGAACGGAAAGCGCATGAAACGGTCCATGGAGGGCCTGAAGATGCCCGGCTTCCCGGAGGAAAAGTTCGTGGAGGCGATCTCCACCGTCGTCGCCAAGAACGCGGCCCTCGGTTTTGCGCCGGAGTATGATCCGGAGTGGGAGAAAGACGGCTTCATGCGCGCCCGCGCGGTCTACATCCGCCCCTTCACCTGGGCGGAGTCCGGCATCGGCGTGAACCTGAGCACCAATCCCTACGTGGTCGCCGTCACCACGCCCGTCGGCAGCTACTTCGACCCCGACGCCTCGAGCGCGGCGGTTACCACCGAGCGCGTTCGCGCGAACCCCGGGGGCACGGGCTGGATCAAGTGCGATGCGAACTACGTGATGTCCGCCCTCGTCAAGAAGGAAGCGCAGGCGAAGGGCTTCATGGAGTCCATCTTCCTCGACGCCACCGAGCACACGTACCTCGAGGAAGGCTCCTCGAGTAACATCTTCGTGCGCCTCAAGAACGGGAACCTCGTCACCCCCGACCTCCGCGACACCATCCTCCCGGGCATAAACCGCTCGAGCGTCATCACCCTGGCAAAGGAGTGGGGCGTCGATGTGGAGGAGCGCCAGATTTCGGTCGACGAGGCGCAGGCCGACGGCGCCGAATGCTTCGTAAGCGGCACCGCCGCCGGCGTCACGCCGGTTGAGTCCATCACCCACAACGGCAAGACCGCCGTCTTCAACGACAAGAAGATCGGCGAGCTCACCCGCAAGCTCCGCGACACCCTCAAAGGCATCCAGTACGGCGCCATGGAGGACACCCACGGGTGGATGTACACCATTCCGGAGGCATAGGCACGGGCTGCCCCGTGCCGCCGCGGCGAGCCGCCGCCCGTGAAACATCAAAGGCCCGCCTGTCGGCGGGCCTG
>CAZWNS010000022.1:32654-35224 GCA_964635245.1 uncultured Spirochaetaceae bacterium | reverse complement strand
AAATCCACATCATCGAGATCCTTCGGAATCTCCGAGTAGATCTGCAGCTCGCGATCCGGCCGGGGGTAGAGGATCTCGCGCATGTTGAGGTAGGGGAGACTGATCGACCGGCCGCGTTCGCCGGTGCGGGGGTTGCGGTTGTAATTCACCGCGTCCTCGGAGGCGGCGGTGAGATGCACGAGCCCCTGTGAGGAGACCTCGCCGGCCTGGGGGCTGCGCCGGGCGAGACGCTGGAGGGTCACGCCGAGGTTGTTCTGCACCTTGATGAGGTAATCGATGAGGCCGCGGTGCCGGCTGTCCTCCTCGAGAAGGAGGTTGCGGATTCCCGCGCGCTCGGCCTCGAGGATGTCGAGGAGCTCGGCGTAGTAGCCCTGCGCGGCGCCGAAGTTGGCGCGCTGATAGAGGGCGTTGGCGGTGGCGTAGAGCACGCTGCGGTTTTGGGTGTAATCGCCGGCGGCGTCGAAGAAGTTCTCGAGTGCCTGCTGGTATTCGCCGTCCCGGTAGAGGATGAAGCCCTGCTTGTAGTCGATGTCGCGGGTGGAGTATCCGTTCTCTTCCGCGATGGTGTAGTTGGCAAGAGCCTCGTCGTACTCGCGGCTTACGTAATAGAGCAGATCCGCGTAGCTCGCGTGCAGCCGGCCGAATCGAGGCTCCGCCTCGACGGTGCCGCGCTCCCGCGCGCGCTGATAGCGATCGATGGCGTCGGTGAAGTGCTCCCGCGCGGTGAGATGCTCCTCCCTGTCGTAGTAGTACTCGCCGAGTCGCGCATCGGTGTCTATGTACTGCCCAACCTGCCGCCGCTCGAGCGGCCCGCGCTCGGCGAGGCGTTCGAACTGCGTCTTTGCATTGTCGAGGGCGGTCTTCTCGTCCACCGGCTGATCGAGTTCACGGTAATAGCGGGCAAGGTGATAGTGTGCCGAGGGAAGCATCCGCCCCCGCTCCCGGGCCACCGAGACGGCACGCATCAGCACCGGCGAGACGAGATCAAGCATCTGACGGCCCTGCTCGCCGCCCGCGCGCCGCCCGCCGTCGAAGAGATAGCCGCCGAGGCGCGCGTAGGCGTCGGTGTCGATCTCCAGCTCGGCGTCGGCCTGGAACTCCCGGGTGAGGTTCAGGACCTCCTCGACATTGTCGGTCTGCATGAAGTACTCGAGGAACGAGAACATCAACTCGGGCCTGCGCCCGTGATGCTGCAGCGCCAGGGCATACGCGCGCCGCGCGTTTTCGTAGTACCGGGAGTCTTCCTGCGCCCATGCCATGAAATTGTCGCCGCGCAGCAGCAGCGCGTCGTAGTCGAAGGGCTCTCCCTCGAACCGCGGGACGGCGTTCGGCGGCATGTCCATGATCTCGGCCATGAACTCGCGGTTTTCCACGTAGCCGCCTCCGGGAAAGCCGGTGCCTTCCAGATAGACCCGCAGCAGATCGTCGGCGAGCTGATAGTTCGACAGATCGGACTCCATCGCCGCATAGCCGAGCATGCCGCCCTTATCGCCGTGGTAGCGGCGCAGCGCCTGCTCGTACTTCTCCCGCGCAAGGTCGTACCGCCGTTCATCCTGAAAGGACTCCGCGTACTCGTAGAAGCGCGACTTCACCGGCCGGACGCTCACCGCGCGGTCGAAAAGCTCATTTCCCGCGGGATAGCGGTCGGCCTCGATCTGCTCGAGCCCCTGCTCGTAGAGGTTGCGCGCGTGGAGCGGCCGGTAGACATAGCGGTAGGCGAGAAACGTCACCACACCGACGGCGAGCATCGTCAGCCCCACCACCCTGACAATGGGGAGAATGTTCTCGCGGAAACGGTAGGCGAAGCTCCGGCGCTCCTCCTCGAAGCCGACGCCGGTACGTTTCTCGTATCCCCGGGGCACTTCGATGCGCCGCCCCAGGGTCTTGCCGGTGACGTCGGCGATGTGACGGACCGTCTCGCCTTCGACGAGCATGCGCACGAGGCGCTCGGTGCGCTCCGGCCCGCCTCGCTGCTCGGCGATCGCCTCTTCCACCGCGATCTTGAGGTTGAGCGGCAGCGCGTTGAGGCTTTGCTTGAGGGCGGCAAACTCTTCATCGGTGAGCTCGAGCTCCGGCGCGGCCGCGTCCTCGGGCGCGGGCGGAGGCGCCCCGCTCACGTCGAGCGCGGGGTTGAGCTCCGCCTCTTCCTCGGCACTCTCCTCGGCCTCCTCGAGCACGCCGAACTCGGCGCCGAAGTCGCCGAGGCTGAACTCGTCGAGCTCCTCATCGCCGATCTCTTCGCCGCCGCCTGCCTCGGCGCCGGGCTCCTCGAACTCCTCGCCCACCGGCAGCTCGAACGACTCGTCGTCGAAGGACTCGTCCTCAAACGTGAACTCTTCCTCGCCGGCGCCCGCCCCCGGTTCGAGCGCGGAGATATCGGGCTCCTCGAAGCCCGCCTCTTCAGCCTCCGCGGCCGGTTCCGCCCCGGCGTCGGCTTCGGGGAACTCCTCCTCGGCGAAGTCGAAGGAGAACTCCTCCGATTCCTCGGGGGCCGGCAAATCTTCGCCTTCGGGCTCCGCGGGCTCGGCGGGCCCGGCGGGCTCGGCTTCGAAGTCGGGGACCTCGGCCTC
>CAZWNS010000022.1:15640-32554 GCA_964635245.1 uncultured Spirochaetaceae bacterium | reverse complement strand
GCTCCTCGGGAGCCTCGGCCTCACCGGGCTCCTCGGCCTCTTCGCCTTCGTCGGGGCCTTCGTCGGGGGCTTCTTCCGGCTCGAACGCGGTAAGCCCGGCAAGCTCCTCGTCGGAGACCAGCTCGTCGAGATTCTCGAACTCGTCCTCGGCAGCCGGTTCCGCCGCGGCCCCTTCGCCACCCTCGCCGGTTTCGTCGCCGAGAAGCTCGCTTAGATCCTCCGAAAGCCCTTCCTCGGGCGGGGCGATCTGCTCGATGTCCTCGTTACGGCGTGCGCGAACGGCGGGCTCATTGCCGAGTGTCACCAGAGTCCTGTTAAATTCCTCTATGGAGTCCCGGGTCGGCATCTACTGAGATTCTCGGTGAGTCCGAAGGAAATCTAAGATGATTCTCAAACAGGCAACGTCTCGCACCGACAAAATATAGCAGATGGGCGAAAAACTGCAAACATCGCCACGAGTGTTCGGGCGGCGTCGCGTGGCCACCGTTCCGCTCACCCTGCTCCTGTTCCTCGCTTCGGCCGGCGCCGGCACGGTCACCCTCGGCGCGCAGCAGGAGCAATTCGACATGAATCTCCATCGACGCATGAGCGGGCTCACCTCCGCGGGACCGCCGGAGGTCGTAGGCGACCACGTTCTGCTGACATTCGGCGGTGAGCTGCACGGTGAGACGGACGCCCGCTACGTGGCCGCCGCGTTCGCGCACGAGAACTTCGCACGACTGCACCCCTTTCGCGTTATCCAAAGCACCGTGCCGAATCCCGACAATCCCAACGAAACGCTCACGACGCGGGT
This sequence comes from uncultured Spirochaetaceae bacterium, assembly GCA_964635245.1. GTDB lineage: Bacteria > Spirochaetota > Spirochaetia > DSM-27196 > PWMO01 > JAAAOH01. The sequence goes on along the minus strand of CAZWNS010000022.1, from coordinate 31,761 downwards.
GTTCGCCCTCGCGTATCCCATCCCCGAAGACCTGGCGGAGCTCGAGTACCGCATCGTCGTCGACGGATTGTGGCACACCGATCCGGCCAACCCGGAGACCACACGCGACAACAACGGCGTGATGCTTTCCGTCTTCGAGCTGCCCGAGCGTCCGCCGGGGTCCATCGAGACTCCGCGGGTCGGGGACGGAGGACGGGTTGAGTTTGTGTTCGCCCCCGAGCCCGGTGGGCACCTTCGATCCATCGATGGGCAACTCATCGATCTTCCCGACGTTCGGGGACTCGAGGTCTACGTGGCGGGCGGCTTCAACAACTGGGATCCCTTCATGCACCGCCTGCGGGAGACCGAGCCCGGGGTATACCGCCTGAGCGTACCGGTCTCGCGGGGTCGACATCACTATTACCTGGTCGTCGAGGGGCGCCGGATCCTCGATCCGCGAAACGCAGAGAGGACTCGGCATGCGGACGGATTTCAGGTATGCTCGTTCACCGTACCGTAACGAGGAGGAGCACCCTTGATCATCCCGCTCGGTGACGACAACTCCGACCGACAGACGACCCCTTACGTTACCTGGATCTTCATCGCCATAAACATCGCCGTATTCGTGTTCCTGCAGGGGCTCGGCGGCGATATCGAGTTCACCTACGCCTTCTCCACCGTACCGGAGGAGATCCTCAGCGGACGCGACGTCGTCACCCAGGATGAGGTGGTGCGGAACCCGGTCACCGGCGCGCAGTACCGCAGGCCCGGCCTGCAGCCGACCCCCGTCCCGGTGTACCTGACCCTCATCACCTCGATGTTCATGCACGGCGGGCTCGCCCACATCCTCGGCAATATGCTCTTCCTGTTCATCTTCGGAGACAACATCGAGGACCGCCTCGGCCACGGCCGCTACATCGTCTTTTACCTGCTGGTGGGGATCGTCGGATCGCTGGCGCACGTGTTCACCACCGCGGCCATGGACGGCAACATGCTCGTGCCGAGCCTCGGCGCCTCGGGGGCGATATCGGGCGTGCTCGGGGCCTATCTGCTGCTCTTCCCGCGAAAGCGCGTCACCGTCATCCTCATCCGCATCCTCATGCAAGTGCCCGCCGTCGTGGCGATCGGCATCTGGTTTCTGTTTCAGCTGCTCAACGGCATGGGGGCGCTCGGCTCACAGACCGGCGGCGTCGCCTACGCCGCGCACATCGGGGGCTTCATTGCGGGGCTGCTTCTCGTGAAAACCTTCGACCAGGGCCCGCGGCGGTCGCGGCGGTCGGCGCGCACCTACCGGATGCGCCGCTAGTCCAGATCCCACCCCTTCTCGCGGATCTCTCGCCAGCGGTGGCATGCCACCATGTGGCCGCCTCCGGCGTCCTCCAACGGCGGCTCCGTCTCGCGGCAGACGTCTTTTGCGAAGGGGCAGCGGGGGTGGAAACGGCAGGCCGCAGGCGGTGAGACGGGGTTCGGCACGTCGCCTGAGAGGATGATGCGCTCGCGCTTCGTCTCGGGGTCCGGGATGGGAATGGCCGAGAGCAGCGCCCTGGTGTAGGGGTGCAGCGGCGCCTCGAAGAGCTCGCCTGTGGCGGAGAGCTCGACGATCTTCCCGAGATACATCACCGCGATGCGGTCGGATATGTACTTCACCACGAGCAGGTGATGGGTAACGAAGAGGTAGGTCAGCTGGAACTCGCGCTGCAGGCGCTTGAGCAGGTTCAGAATCTGCGCCTGCACCGAGACGTCGAGCGCGGAGGTCGGCTCGTCCATGAGGACGAACTCGGGGTTGGTCGCAAGCGCGCGGGCGACCGCGATGCGCTGGCGCTGACCGCCGGAGAACTCGTGGGGGTAGCGCATCATGTGCTCGCGCGCCATGCCGACGGTGCGAAGCAGCTCGAGCACCCGCTTCTCGATCTCCCGCGGGCCGAGCTCGTGCTGGGTGACGAGCGGCTCGCCGATGATGTGCTTCACCAGCATCCGCGGGTTCAACGAGTTCGACGGGTCCTGAAACACGATCTGAATCTTCCGCCGCAGCCTCTGAAGCCGCCGGCCGGTGAAGGTGGTCATATCCTTCCGCGCGCGCAGGCTCTTCGTCTCCGGCGTGTCGGCCTGCCCGTTACTCAGCCGCTGCTCGAGCGCCTCCACCTCATCGGCATGCTCGTCGAAGTAGATACGCCCCGAGGTCGCATCGTGGAGGCGCAGCAGCGTCTTCCCGAGCGTGGTCTTCCCGCAGCCCGACTCGCCCACCAGGCCGAGGCACTCGCCCTTTCGGATCTTGAGGTCGACGCCGTCGACCGCCTTCACGTCGGCCACGTGCCGTTTGAACACGCCGGCCTTCACCGGATAGTACTTCTTGAGCTCTCGGATATCGATGAGGGTGTCAGCCATCGGTGGAGTCCTTCGCGTCGTCCGCGGGGGCGGGATAGAGGTGACAGGAGACGCTGTGCCCCGGCGTATACTCGACCACCGGCGGCTTCCGCCGTTTGCAGATCTCCATCGCGTGCGGGCAGCGCGGGTGAAAGCGGCAGCCCGAGGGCGGATTCACCAGGTTCGGCACCGTCCCCGGAATGGTGGCGAGCTCGCCCTCCTGCTCCTCCTTGGGAACCGAGTTCAGAAGCGCCTGCGTGTAGGGGTGAAGCGGGTTGCGAAAGAGCTCGGCCACCTCGGCCGTCTCGGCGGTGTCGCCTGCGTACATCACCGTGACCCGATCGCATATCTCCGCCACGACACCGAGGTCGTGGGTGATGAAGAGCACGCTCGCAATGCTCGTCTCCTTGAGCCGCCGGATCAGCTCGATGATCTGCGCCTGAATGGTGACATCGAGGTTCGAGGTCGGCTCGTCGGCGATGAGGAGTGTCGGATGGCAGGCAAGCGCGATGGCGATGACGATGCGCTGCTGCATGCCGCCGGAGAGCTCGTGGGGGTAGCGATCGACCACGTTGTGGGGGTTCGGCACGCCGAGGGACTCGAGCAGTGTAATCACCTCACCCCGGATCGTCCGGTGGATGCGCTTCTCGTAGCGCTTGAGAAGGGGCACGCGCTTCGCGAGCGACAGCACGAGGTCCGGCTTCCACTCCCGCTCGCGCCGGGCTTTCAGGTTCTCTTTGCGCCGCAGCGATGCGGGGTCCTCGGCACCCTCGAGCTCGTCGACCTGGCGGTCGATCTCGGCCACCCGCCTGCGGTAGTGCAGCAGCAGCGCGTGCTCGCGGGTAAACAGGGCACGCTGCATGCGCTTCCACCACGAGATCGGGGCCGGTGCGCCGCGTTCGAGCTCGGCGGTGAGGGCTTCGTTGGTTTTCTCGATCATCTCCGCCTTGCGGTGGAAGACAAAGCTCTCGCCGACCTGAAAGCCGATGCTGAACACCGGGTTGAGGGAGGAGCTTGCCTCCTGGAAGATCATCGAGATCTCGTTTCCCCGGATCGAGCGCATGTAGGCTTCGCTTCGGTCGAGGATGTCGATCGCCTTCTGCTTGTGGTCGTCGGACAGGAAGAGGCGTATCTCCCCGTCTTCGATCTTGCCCGGCGCCTGGACGATGCGCATCATCGACCGAACGGTCACGCTCTTCCCGCATCCGGACTCCCCGACGAGGCCGTAGGTCTCCCCGCGTCCGACCTTCACCGACACCCCGTTGAGCGCCTTCACCGTGCCCTCGAAGGTGTAGAAGTTGGTATACAGATCCCGCGTCTCTATCATGGGATCCGTTCGTATCGTTGAATCGGTCCGTGCCGACATTATTTCCTCCGCTGTTTCGGGTCGAATACGTCGCGCGCCGCATCACCGAGGAGGTTCCACCCCAGCACGAAGAGCGAAATCGCAGCGCCCGGGATCATGACTACGTGCCAGTACGCCAGACGGTTGCCCGGCGGGCCGACGATCCAGTTACGGGCGGTATTGGCCATCTGCCCCCAGTCGGCGTAGCCGATCTCCGCACCCAGCCCGAGAAAGGAGAGCGTCGCCGCCGCGAGCACGGTCACACCGATGTTCATCGAGGCGACGATGAGCACCGAATAGATGCTGTTCGGCAGGATGTGAGTGGTGATGATGCGAAGGTGCGAGGCCCCGCTCGCGCGGGCCGCCAGCACGTAGTCGTTCTCCCGTACGGTGAGGATCTCTCCTCGCAGAACGCGGACGTAGGTCGTCCATTGTATGACGATGAGCGTTATGATGATGGAGTTCAGCCCCCGGCCGATCGCCACGACCAGGGCCATGGCCATGACCAGGAAGGGGATGGAATAGAACATGTCGGTGATCCGCATGATCACCTCGTCGATCATCCCCCCGAAGTACCCCGCAATCGAGCCCAGCACAAGCCCCACCGCCAGGTTTGCCAGCACCACGAAAAACCCGATCCGGAAGGCGCTGCGCGTGCCCCAGATGAGGCCGTAGTACACGTCGTACTGCTGCTCCATCGTGCCGAGGATGTTCTCCTCCGAGGGGGTCTGGGGCTCGACGGACCATCCGGTATGGGGAATCCGGTAGGGATTGTCGGGGTTCTCCGGGGGCGCGAGCACCGGCGCAAAGACGGCCACGAGGGCAAAGCCGAGGATGATGATGAGCCCGATGATGCTCAAGGGATTGCTCAGAAACCGCCTGGTGGAGAAGAGAAACTCCTGCACCCGTGGATGGGCGGCAACCTCGAAGCCGGCATCGTCCGTGAGATCCTCGGTCCTATGGTCGGGAACGATTTCGGTCTTGCGGGAATCTGACATCGTTCGCTATTCTCCTCTGTCTCCGCTAGTAGAGCCTGATCCGGGGGTCGATGTAGGCGTAGATGATGTCGACGATGAGGTTCACCGTCACGAACACGACCCCGAGAAAGAGCACGTTGAACATGATGGCCGGCACATCGAGCTGCAACGCCGCACGGACGATCCACTGCCCGATTCCCGGCCGGTTGAAGATGGTCTCGGTGACCACGAGCCCCGCCATCATCTGTGCCAGCAGCAGGCCGGCCACGGTGACGACCGGGATGAGGGCGTTTCGCCGTGCGTGCACCTTGTTGATCGTACGCCGGTCGGCGCCCTTGGCCAGGGCCGTGCGGATGTAGTCCTGCCCGAGGGCCTCCAGCATACTGGATCTCGTGAGCCTGAGGATCAGCGCCGAGGCGAGGATTACAAAGCTCACCGACGGCAACACGAGGTGGTAGAGATCGTCGAGCACGACGCTCCACCTCCAGTTCAGGATGCCGTCGATAAGGATGATGCCGGTATAGTTCGTAAACCCGTCACTGAAGATGATGTTCTTTCCCGCATCGGATAGGTAGCCGGGCGGAAAGATACCGAAGTAGCCGTAGACGAGCATCAGCAGTAACAGACCGAGCCAGAAGGTCGGCAGGGAGTAGCCCACGATGGCGAACACACGCGTGAAGTGGTCCGCCGGTTTGTCTTTGTGAACGGCGCCGATCGTCCCCAGCAGGATGCCGACCATGACCGTTAACGGGCCGGCGATGAGCATGAGCTCAAAGGTTATGGGAAAGTACCGACTGAACCCCACCGTAACCGGCGCGGAGGCGGTCACCGAATAGCCGAAGTCGCCCTGCAGGACGTTTCCCATCCACCGGAAGTACTGTACGGGGGCGGGATCCTCGAGCCCGTAGCGGTCGATGAGGGCTTCCATCTGACTCGGGGTGATCTTCTCGTTTTGCACATATACGGCGACGCGCATCCCCGGCGGCAGCAGCATCATGATGGTGAACACCAGCAGCGATACGCCGAACAATACCACCAGCATCAGGAGGAAGCGTCTGAGGATATAATTCAACAGGTTCACGTAGAGTGGCTCCGAAGGCGGAAGGTTGGCTGCATTCTACCCGGCTCGCCCGTCATCCGTCAACGGTAAAGAAGCCCCGAGTGCCGCACCCGGGGCTTCGATATCGACTGCTGCCGATCGACGGCGGCAAGCCGTCGACGGCGCTCGCGTTCGCCTACTCCTTGGTCACGTAGGGCAACAGCTCGAACTCGCTGGAGTACATCGGGTTGAAGTGTACCCCCTGCACGTAGTCCTGGAAGAACCAGGTCAGAAGCGGCTGCGTGATCATGATGCTCGTCACGTCCTCCAGGTAGATATCCTGAAGCTCGTAGTACATCTCGCGCCGCTCGTCCTCGTTGAGCGTAGTGCCCGCCTCGTCGATGAGCTCGTCGGCACGCGAATTGTCGTAGTGCGCCCATGCGGCAAAGGTCCCCTTCTCGGAGTGCATGAACGGTGTTACGAAGTTGTCCGGATCAGGATAGTCGGGAAGCCACCCGATGATGAACATCGGCATCGTGGAGTTGCGGATCCTGTCGAGGAACTCCGGCCAGGGCACCGCACGGGTCTCGATCTGGAACTTGTCGTTGATCGACCCGACGTTCTCGGCGATGATGCGCGAGGCGATCTGGCGGACGTCGTTGCCTTCGTTGTAGAGAATCTCGAACTTGAAGCCGTTCTCCCAGAGATCCCCACCGTGTGCCTCGCGAAAGTGCTCCTCGGCCAGCTCCATGTTGTGCTCGGGAACCTCGAGGTCCTCATTCTTGAACGGAAGACCGTAGGGTACCGGCGTCACGGGGTTTCGCGCATTGCCCTCGAGCGCCTCGTCGATGAGGGCATCGGAATCGAAGGCGTAGCGGAAGGCCTCGCGGACATCGATATCGTCGAAAAAGCTCGACGGTATACCGTCTCCATCGAGCTCACCGGAGCCCGTGAGGGGGTTGTCCCCGGAGGTGTCGATCTCGTAGTTGAAGTGGATACCGTTGACGTTCAGCGTCGGAAGGTCTTCGTAGGCGGTAATCCCGTCTTCCTCGAGCATGGCGCTGTACTGCGTCTCCGGCACGTAGGCGGCGTCGAGGTCACCCTGGGTAAGCTGCAGGCGGCGGGTCGACCACTCCTGCACCACGCGCATGATCCCTCGCTCCATGGCGGGAAGCTCGCCCCAGTAGTCCTCGTAGCGGTCGAGCACGACCTCGGTGTCCTTCTCCCAGCGGGTCAGCTCGTAGGGGCCGGTACCGTTCGCGATATCGTAGAGCGTTTCCTCGCCTTCTTCGGGCTTGTTGTAGTCCATCCAGGTCTCGGCCGTGCCGTCCCAGCCGTCGTTCTCGATGACCCAGTCCTTGTCAAGAATGGATGCCCAGGTGGAAGCGATTACACTGAGAAAGGGAGGGAAGGGTTCGGGGAGGTTGAAGACGACGTAATCGCCGTCGACCTCGACGGCCTCGTCGATCTCGGAGAAGTCTTCCACGTCGGCGGAGCTCCCCTTACCGAGGAAGTACGTGTACCACACCCAGTTCGGGCCGCCGTCGGCATCAACAACCATGTTGCGCTCGAAGGTGTATTCTACGTCTTCGGGCGTCAGCTCGTTCCCGTTGTGGAAGGTGACGTCGTCGCGGATCCGGAAGCGGTAGGTCCTTCCGTCTTCGCTGATGCCGCCGTTCTCGCGCGTGGGGACTTCGGTCGCGAGCACGGGAACGAACTCGTCGGTTGCCTCGCGGTCGAAGTCGATCAGCGTCTCATACACATTGGTCATGATTTCCCACGACGCCGAGTCGTAGGCCTTTGACGGGTCGAGACTGTCGGGGTCTCCGATCCCACCGTACACGAAGGTGTTGGGGTTCTTGATTTCGGCGGCAGCCTCCTCTTCCGCCTCTTCCGATGCCTCCTCTTCCGCGGGGCCGCATCCGAAGAGAAGCGCAAGAACCAGCACCGTCGACAGCAGTAGCAATGCTTTCTTCATTCTCGTAGTCCTCCTTTTAGAACTCTGTATGGGTGGCATTCACACTACTAGAAAATCGCCCTGCTGCCAAGGTTATGTGCCGGAGCATCGTGCGGCCGTTCGTATGTTGACACGGTTCGGGAGGGGCCATAGTCTAATACTACATGCGCACGATTCGAGAGACCTACGAAGACATCGCCCGCAAGATGGTCGAGAACTCGCGCCAACCGCACCGTGTCGACGAGACGGCCATCTACCAGGAGAGCAACCTCGACAACCGCAAGCTCATAGACCGGATCCTCGAAGAGCTGATACTGCCCGGCAGCGCGCTGTATCACTTCGAGCATCTCGAGATGCTCTACACGTATGCTCAGCAGGGCTATTCCGGCCTTATCCTGATGGAGCACTACAGCAACTTCGACGTTCCCTGCCTCTACTACTTCCTCGAGCGACAGGGAGAGGCCGGGCGGCGAATTGCCGATTCCATCGTCTCGGTCGCGGCGATGAAGCTCAACGAGGAGAGCAAGTTCGTGCTCGCCTTCACCGAGGCGTACAGCCGCATCGTGATCTACCCCCAGCGCAGCCTCGACAAGCTCGAAGACCCCGAGGAGGAGCGCCGCGCGCGTGCGTTCAACCACCGTGCCGTCCGCGAGATGGTCCGCTGCAAGAACGAGGGCAGGCTCGTGCTGATGTTTCCCACCGGTACGCGCTACCGGCCGCAGGAACCGGATACGAAGCGGGTGCTCAACGCGGTGGATTCATACATGAAGAGCTTCGATTACGTCGTGTTCGTGGGCATCGCCGGGAACGTGCTGCTCGTGAATCCCTCGAACGAGATGAGCGAGGACTTTCCGCAGCAGGACGTCGTCACCTTCACCGTGAGCCCGCCCATCGATTCGCGGGAGTTCCGCGACCGCTACCGGGCAGCCGCCGCCGAGGGCGAGGATCCCAAGCGCGCGGTGGCCCGCGGCGTGGAGGCCGAGTTTGCCCGCATGCACGTGGAAGCACAGGACTACCGCTCCCGCGGTCTCAGCTGAGATCAGCCGCGGTATCCGTGTCACGGGTCAGATCCAGCGTTATGCGCTTCGCCACCGTGCGAAATCCCAGCGCCGCGGCGGCCTCATCGAGAACGAGCCCCCGCCCGGCGAGCTGCATAGACACCCCCGTCCGGCCCTCCTCCCGGGCAGCCTCCACCATTCGCTCGAGAAGCAACCGCCCGAGTCCGAGCCCCCGGAATATGGGCCGCACGTAGAGCGTATCGATGCGCAGGCCGCCACCCGGTGAACCGTCGCCGGGGGCCGCCGGTGAGCGCGCCGCCGCGGCGCCCGCGACCTCGCCGTCCGGGGCCTCGGCAACGAGGGCAAGCACCGCGGGGTCCGCGGCACCCGCGGGGTCCGCGGGTGCCGCGCCGTCTTCCTGCAGCTCTCGCCGCTGCTCCTCCGCCGCGCGGCGAAGCTCATCGAGGAGCGCGTCATCACCCGCACCCACCCGCCGGATCGAAAAGTCGGAGAGGACGAGGTCCTCGGTTTCCGCCCGCTCGACCGCCAGCCGCTCGAGGCCCCAGGTCTCCCGCAGCTCGTTGTACCACTCGGCGACGACCTCCTGCATCGCCTGCTCCTTGAAGCGATACCACCGCCGCTCGAGCTCGGGACGCTCCTTCACCGTGTCCTTGAAGCGCCGAAACACGCCTCGGCCGCCGGAGAGCGCCCCGCGCAGCTTCTCCCGATACACCGGATTGCGAAGCTCCTCGGCGAAGCGCTCCATCAGCCGGAAACCATGCGCGGGGGTCCACTCGGGCAGCGGGAGGTAGCGGTCGGCGGCCTCGAGCTCCTGCCCGCCCGTCTCGTCCATCTCCTCGACCGGCAGCAGGTCGCCGGTGTCGGTGTCGAGCACGAAGTCCTCGTGCTGGTCCTCCATGGCAAAGATGATGCGGTCGGCGAGCTCGGGCGTCAGATCGAACTGCATCACGGCTGCCCCGCCGGCCGCTCGGCCTTCAGAGAATCGAGCTCGGCGATCTCCACCGTCCAGGTATCGCCGGTCCGACGGCTGTGGACCTCGACCGTATCGTCGGTCAGTGTGCGGGCCGAAACCACGATGCGGTAGGGAATGCCGAGAAGCCTCGCATCGGTAAGCTTGGAGCTCACCGACTCGCGACGGTCGTCGAGAAGGACGTCGCCTTCGAGCCGGTCGTAGATCTCGAAGCTGCGTCGACGCACTTCCAGAGACCGGCCGATAGACATCAGATAGAAGCGGAACGGGGCGACTTCCTCCGGCCAGATGATGCCCTTCTCGTCGTTATTGCTCTCCACGATCGCCGCGAGCAAACGGCCGAGGCCGATCCCGTAGGAACCCATGAAGGGCCGCATCTCCTCGTCCATGTCACCGCGAAAGCTCAGGCGGAGGGCGTCGGAATAGGTCGTACCGAGGCGGAAGATGTGGCCGAGCTCCATGACCTGCTGCTCCTGCAGCGTTGCGCCGCAGTTGCGACAGGTACTGCCCGGCGGAATACGGGCGATATCCCCCACCCGGTCGGCGTCGTAATCGCGGCCGAAATTGGCGTTCCGCAGGTAGACGTCGGGTTCGTTCCCTCCGATGATGAGGTTCGACGCCTCCGCCACGGCCGAATCCACGACGATTTCCAGCGGCTCACCGCCGAGCTCGCGGGTTCGTATACCGACCGGCGAGACGAAGCCGGGCGGCACCCCCGCGGCATCGAAGACCGCCCGGTCGGCCAGACCGTAGATCGGCGCATCGGCCACGGTCGCAAGCTTTTCGAGACTCACACTGTGATCGCCCCGCACGGCGACCATGATGAGCCCGCTGCGCCCGCGAAACACGAGGGTTTTCACCAGCCGGCTCTGCGGTACGTTGAGGTGCGCGGCGGCTTTGGCCATGGAGGTGCAGCCGGGCGCGCTCACCCGTTCGAGCGGTTTCGGAGGCGTCCCGTCTAACTCGCGCGCCGCCACCGCGACCTGCGCGTTTGCGCTGTAGCCGCAGTTCGGACAGGTCATCAGCTGATCATCGCCGCAGTCACAGGGGAACACGAACTCGAAGGACCGGTCACCGCCCATATAGCCGACGCCGGCCTCGGCCGCCTGCACCCCCGCCACGCCGCAGCGTTCGAAGATCTGCCGATAGCCGGCGAACACCTTCGGGAAGAAGTTGTTGAGGTCGGCGAAGGAGCGATGGAACGAGTAGGCGTCCTTCATCACGAACTCCTTCGTGCGCACGAGACCGTGACCGGTTCTCGCCTCGTCACGGAACTTCGTCTGGAACTGGTAGAGGAAGACCGGCAGGTCACGATAGGAGTTGATGCAGGTACGCACGAGCTCGACCATCGCCTCCTCGTGTGTCGGCGAGAGGACGAGCCTTCGCCCCGAGCGATCCTGGAACGCAATGAGATCCTTGCCCGTGAGCTCCGCCCGCCCGCTGCGCTCCCACAGTTCGTAGGGATTCACCAGCGCCACACTGACTTCCTGGCCGCCGAGCTTCTCCATCTCCTCGGAGATGATGCGTTTGAGGTGTCTGATCACGCGGTACCCGAGCGGCAAAAAGGAAAACAGCCCCCCGCCGAGCGGCCGGATATAGCCCCCGCGCAACAACAGCCGGTAGCTGTCCGCGCGCACATCGGTGGGAACCTCGCGAAGTGTCGTGCCGAGAAGCCGGGAAAAGCGCATCGCCCCTCAATTGTAGGTCCGCCCGCCCCGGCGGTCAACGCGCCGTCCTTGACAGGGCCACGCTTACCTTCCACTATCAAGGAGGAAACCCAATCCAGAGCCAGGAGAGTAGTACATGAGCGTCATCGAATATGTAGAGGCACGGGAGATACTCGACTCGCGCGGCAATCCGACCGTAGAGGTCGACGTCGTGCTGCAGGACGGCGTGCTCGGCCGGGCGGCGGTCCCCTCGGGAGCCTCCACCGGAGAGCACGAGGCCATCGAGCTTCGCGACGGCGACACGAAGCGGTTCATGGGCAAGGGCGTGCTCAAAGCCGTGGAGAACGTCAACAACCTCATCGCCCCGGAGATCGAAGGTCTCGACGCCACCGATCAGGTCGACATCGACCGTACCATGATCGAGCTCGACGGCACCGACAACAAGGAAAAGCTCGGCGCGAACGCCATCCTCGGTGTCTCCCTCGCAACGGCACGGGCCGCCGCGGAGTTTCTCGAAATACCCCTGTTCAAATACCTCGGGACCTACCACTCGACCCTGCTGCCGGTGCCGATGGCCAATATTCTCAACGGTGGGGAGCACGCGGACAACAACGTGGACTTTCAGGAGTTCATGGTCATGCCGATCGGCGCGGAGAGCCTGCGCGGGGCGGTGCGCATGATCGCCGAAATCTTCCACAACCTCAAGAGCATCCTCAAAGACCAGGGCTACAACACCTCCGTCGGCGACGAAGGCGGGTTCGCACCCAGCCTGAAGTCCAACGAAGAGGCGGTCGAGGTCATCATGAAAGCGATAGAGAAGGCCGGCTACAAAGTCGGCGACGAGGTGATGCTCGCGCTCGACCCGGCGGCAAGCGAGTTCTATGACGCGGATAAGGGCAAGTACGTCTTTAAGAAGTCCGACAAGCGCGAGCTCAGCTCCGAGGACATGGCCTCGTACTGGGCCGACTGGGCCGCGAAGTATCCCATCATCTCCATCGAGGACGGCATGGCCGAGGATGACTGGGAGGGTTGGAAGTCGCTGACCGACAAGATCGGTGACAGGGTGCAGCTCGTCGGCGACGACCTCTTCGTCACCAACACGAAACGCCTCTCGCGCGGTATCAAGGAAGGTATCGGGAACTCGATCCTCATTAAGGTGAACCAGATCGGTACCCTCACCGAGACCTACGAAGCAGTCGAGATGGCAAAGCGCGCGGGCTACACCGCAATCGTCAGCCACCGCAGCGGTGAGACCGAGGACTCGTTTATCGCGGACCTGGTGGTCGCGCTCGAGACCGGCCAGATCAAGACCGGCTCCATGTCGCGCTCCGACCGGCTTGCCAAGTACAACCAGCTCATGCGCATCGAGGACCTGCTCGACGCCACCGCGAAGTACGCCGGCGCCGAAGCCTTTTACTCGATAGAACGCTAAACCGCATATGCCGCGCGCGCCGCGCCGGGTGCCCGCCGGGCGCCGCGCGCGCGCGGCACCAACGGGTAACGGCCGGCCGAACTCAGAACTCGACGGTGAAGCCGGTGTACATGCCGGTGGCCGGCCCCTCGTCCGCATCGAGCCTCGTCACGCGCGCGCCGGGAGGGCCCTGCTCGAGCCACCGGCGGAAGCGCTGAACCCGCTCCCGCGGCCCTTCGGCCTCTACTTCCACCGTTCCGTCGAACCTGTTCCTGACGTATCCTCCGAGTCCGAGCCGGCTCGCCTGCGAGCGGGCCTGATATCGGAAGCCAACCCCCTGCACGCGACCATGGACGCGCGCGGTCAGATGGACACTCTCCTCGTCCGCCATGGTTTGATACCCCTATTCCGTCTCATCAGAATCGATAAGGGCTTCCAGATCGGCATAGTCGAACGGCTTGTGCAACACCGTGAACGGCAGTTCGACATCCGGCCCCAGGAAGCCGCTGATGACGATCACCCGCTGCTCGCCGCAGTATCGCTTGAGGAACTTCATCCAGTAATCCCCGCCGAGCACGTCCATACGATAGTCGGTGACGATGACATCGACATCGTGGTCGAGCATCTGCTTGATAGCGCCGACGCCCTCGGAGGCGACGAGCACGTGATGGCCCTTGTGCTCGAGGTACTCGCGCACGGTCAGGCGAATCGCATCCTCATCTTCCACGAGGAGGACGGTAGAGACGCGTTCCATCGTCTTCGGTGCCCGCTACGCGCGCTGCGACGCGAGGCTCTCGATCATCTCCACCAATTCGTTGAGGTCGAGCGGTTTCGCGAGAAACGCGTCCGCGCCCTCTTTGAGAATTTGCTCACGTTCGGCCGGATCGTCGAGTCCCGAGATTGCAATCACGATGGGCTTTCCGAGTGAATCATCCTCTTTGATCTCACTCGCGAGCTGATGGCCGTTGACGCCGGGGAGATCGATGTCGAGCAGGATAAGGCCGGGATGCTGCTCGGCGATGAGCTTGCCCGCCTTGTATCCGTCGAAGGCCTGATGAATGTCGTGATCCGGGTACTGCTTCCGCAGGTATTGCGCGATCAGATCGTTGAGGTCCCGATCATCATCCACCACGACCACGGTGCGAAGCCCCCGTTGCTCCTGGAGAATTCGTTCGAGCTCCTCCGGCATGCGCATCCCGCGTGACTGGAGAAAATCTACGAGGTCCTCAGCGTACACCCGATACTGGCCACCCGGCGTCGTGAAGGCCTTGAGATATCCGTTCTTGATCCAGTTGATCGCCGTCTGATTCACGACACCGCAGATATTCGCCACCTCGAGTGCCGAGAAAATACGGATCTTCTTGTCGGTCTTTGCCATCCTCTTCCACCTTCCTCTCTAAACAACTCTGAAAGCATATATTTATTATATCCAGAATGTCAACGCAAATTTTTCGCAATTCTCTACGGAAATGAATCGTCGGAAAGCCTTTCAATATAGGCAGTTACGTCGGAAGGTCGAAAACCGCGTCTTTGCAGCTTTTCTCGCAATTGTGCCGCGTCGACACCCGGTCTGCGTCGAATGCGGGCGCCGGCCCGCTCAATGGCCCGTTGGAGCTCCTCCGGAAACTCCCGTCTGAACGCCTCCACGACTTCCCGGGCGAGCGTGCCGTCCACGCCGCGGGCCTGCAGCCCGGCGACGAGCGCCGTCTCTCCCTCCGGGCGCCGGCGCACGCGGGAGGCGACCCACTGCTCGGCAAAGCGCCGATCGTCGAGAAGGCCGCGTTCCTCGAGGCTGTCGAGCCCCTCGCGGATGACCTCCTGCGGAAACTCGCGCTGCAGCAGCTTTCGGGCGAGCAGGAAGCGGCTGTGCTCGCTGCGCGCGAGGAGCTCCACCGCCTTCTCGGTCGCCTCGTGGAGCAGGTGCGCGTGACGAAGCTCGGCGAGCGCCGCCTCCTCGCACTCGCCGCCGGGTACGAGTCCGAGGGCTTCGGGAAGCTCGCGGGGCACAAAAAAAGAGGACCCGTCCGAGAGCGAGATATGCACCCGCCCCCCGGAGGCTCCTCTTTGATCGATGGACTCGACCAGCACCACCGCTTAGCGCTTGGAGAACTGGAACTTCCGCCGTGCGCCGGGCTGACCGTACTTCTTGCGTTCCACCATGCGGGGATCCCGTGTCAGGAACCCGTTCTCTCGCATCACGCTCTTGTTGGACTCGTCGAATGCGACGAGCGCACGCGCGAGGCCGTGCCGGATGGCGCCCGCCTGGCCCTTCTTGCCGCCGCCGCGGACGGTGATGTTCACATCGAACTTATTCTCGCCGGCGAGCGCGAGCAGCGGTTGATTGACGATGTAGACATGGTCGCCGAACCCGAAATACGAGTCGGGATCCTTGCCGTTGATGGAGAACTTGCCGCTGCCGGGCTGCACGTACACGCGCGCCACGGATGATTTTCTTCTGCCGGTACCTATTGCTGTGTCCACTACCGTTCGTCTCCTTAGATCTCGAGCTGCTCGGGCTTCTGCGCCGCGTGGGGGTGCTGCGGGCCCGCGTAGACCTTCATGTTCTTGAAGATCTTCCGCCCGAGGCGATTCTTGGGCAGCATCCCCTTCACCGCGTGCTCGACCGGGTAGACGGGATTGCGCTTGAGCATATCTCGGAAGCTGTAGCTCTTCATGCCGCCGAGGTACCCGCTGTGGCGGTAATATACCTTCTGGTCGGCCTTGCGGCCGGTCAGATCGACCTTGTCGGCGTTGACGACGATGACGAAGTCGCCGACCTCCCGGTCGGGGCTGAAATAGGGCCGGTGCTTGCCGCGCAGTACCGTCGCTACATTGGTTGCAACCTTGCCGAGCGTCTTCCCCTCGGCGTCAACCACGTACCATTTGCGCTCGATTGTCTTCGAATCCGGATATATCGTTTTCATAGTAATCCTGCGTCCTTACGGGCGTACCTGTGCGGTGGAGCAAAAGATTTGCATACGGGAGACAAAAAGTCAACCCCTCCGTCGCCCACCCGCCGTCCGTTCGGCTCGCGGGCCACGGAGTCGATGGCGCTATGACTGCTCCTCCGATCCGGCCTTTTCCTCTTCAGCCTCTTCCTTCCTGGCCTCTATCTTGTCCTTGATGTCGGCAATGCCGATGAACACGGCGATCAATCCAATGAATAGAGCGATGATCGGCACGCCGCCCTTGAGAAACGTCACGACCTCAGGACCCCACTGCAGCGACCAGTCGACCGGGAGCACCGAGTAGACGGCAAATACTGCAAATACGAGTCCGACGAGCAATGCTACCATTCCTATCCTCCAATACGTATCGAGGTGTTTCTCCGGTGGATGACCACGGTGCACGATTATCGATTTTCGCCCTTCTGTCAACGGCCCGGCTCGCGGG
>CAZWNS010000022.1:12129-15540 GCA_964635245.1 uncultured Spirochaetaceae bacterium | reverse complement strand
GCTCGCGGGGCCTACCTGCGAGCGATCATGACCGCGAACGCCAGAATGAAGAACATCGTCGGCAGATTGGAGAGCAGCAGCCGGAATACCGACACCCCCTGGATGGTGAATGCCGCAACGCTGACCATACCAAAGCGGTCGAGCGTGGTAAACAGGACCTCGCCGTATCCGACGATCGTTCCGATGACGATGAGCATCCACGCCGCGTCGCGGGTGCGCGACCACAGCACGATCGCCAGGAATGTCGCAATCGCGCCGAATAACAATCTGCTGAGGATCAGGATCATCGCCTCGGTTGCCATATTTTAACTGTCGGCCATCCTACTGACTTTGACGAACTTTTCAAACTCCCCCCGCGAGCACCGCTGCGGCAGGATACTCGGACCGGGAAAGATCGGATTGATGATCATACCCGCATCGAGGAAGGCCGCAAAGACCCCCGCAAAGCTCTCCCCGGCACAGCGCAGCTCCAGGTAGGGGCCGCGTCTGTGCCAGAGCGTGAGGCCCCGCTCGTCGAACAGGGTGATAGGATACGCGGCGGCGGCATCGGAAAAAGGCGCTCCGGGCGCGCCGGCGGCTCCCTCCGCGCCGGCGGCTCCCTCCGCGCCGGCGGCTCCCTCCGCGCCGGCCGCCGCCATGAGGTGCGCGGCCTGCACGAGTCCGGCCAGCAGCACCGGCGAAACGGCATCGGAGTCCGGGAGCAGACCGGGCCGCGCGGCGCAGACCGGTTGCGGGGCAAAGCTTGCCGGGAACGGCAGCACCGGCAGGAGCAGCTCCGCTTCCGCCGTCGCCGCCGGCAGGAACGG
Organism: uncultured Spirochaetaceae bacterium; assembly: GCA_964635245.1. Classification (GTDB taxonomy): domain Bacteria; phylum Spirochaetota; class Spirochaetia; order DSM-27196; family PWMO01; genus JAAAOH01. Next base: position 14,734 of record CAZWNS010000022.1, on the reverse strand, counting down.
CCGCCACCACGCGGCACGCGGGCCGCCCCCGCCGCCGGGGGTCCGGTCGGACGCATCACCGCCGATCGCCGGGTCGGCCACCGCCCCGCCGGCGGCCGCCACCGCGCGCGCGGCGGTCGCGTAGAGGCGAACCTCGGGGTGGGCGGGAAAGAGCCGTCGCAGCACCGCCTCGAGGCGCCGGGTATACGGCGACGGATAGTCGCCCCACAGCCCCTGATCGACCACGCCCTTGAGCCGCTGTGCGACGCCCTTCGGTCGGTGGGAGAGAATGGCACGCCCGCCGTTCTGATAGAGGTCGAGGTAGCGGCGGCCGCTGCCGTCGTAGAGATGATAGTCGCGGGCCCGCCGGATCTCCGGAAGCGCGGGCGCGGGCGCCGGATGATGCGCGCTCATGGCCACTCGCCCCCGATACGCTCGAGCGGCGCGTAGCGCGGGATGAACTGTGCGATATTACCGCTTTCGAAGCGCACCCGCACGAGCTCGTTCACGCCGGACCTCCACGACTTGATGACCATCCCCGGTCCGTAGTCCTCGTGGTAGACGTAGGTACCGGGGGCGAACGCAGCCCCCTCCTCACCGTCGCCGCCCGGCCCGGAGCCGGCTCGGGCGCCCCGCGAGCCGACCCCGCCGCCGGCGGTCTCGAGGAGCTCCGGCGGGATCTCCCGCAGAAAGCGCGAGGGAACGAATGTGAGAAGCCGCCCGTGGATACGGCGGTAGCGGCAGCTCGTGAGGTGGACCGATCGCCGGGCCCGGGTGAGCGCCACGTAGAACAGACGCCGCTCTTCCTCGAGCTCGTCCGGTGACTCCTCGCCACCGCGGGGAAAGAGCCCCTCTTCGAGGCCGGTGATGATGACCCGGTCGAACTCCAGGCCCTTGGTATTGTGCATGGTGATCAGGGTCACCCGGTCGGCAGCATCGCCTGACTCCTGCTCGCGGGCGCTGTCGAGCTCGATGCTCTCGAGAAACTCGACGAGGCCCTCGGGGGTGCCCGCGTAGAGCGAGGAGGCGTTGAGCAGCTCTTCGAGGTTCTGAAGCTTCTGCGTTCCGGCAATCTCGTCCTTCTCGGCGTGATAGTCGGCGAGGCCGGTCTCGTGGACGGCGGCGTCGAGGAGGGGCACGAGGCTTTCGCCGCCGAATGCGGCTTCGATCCGGTCGACGGCCGCGGCAAAGGACGATACCGCATTGCCCGCGCGGGCGCCGAGCCGGGGGGCGGCTGCGCGCAGGGCCTCGCGCAGGTCCCCGCGGGTTTCACCTGAGGCGGCCACGAGCTTCTCGAGGGTGGTCGCGCCGATTCCGCGCGGCGGCTTGTTCACGATGCGGCGAAAGCTCACCTCGTCACGCGGGTTGGCGAGGAACTTGAGCACCGCGACCGCATCCTTGACCTCCTCGCGCTCATAGAAGCGCACCGTCCCCACGATGCGGTAGGGAATGCCCTCGCGCAGAAAAACCGTCTCGAAGAGCCGTGATTGCGCGTTCGTGCGGTAGAGGATTGCCGTCTCTGCGGGGGAGATGTCCTCGCGGGAGAGCACCTCGCGGCAGTAGTGGACCTCCTCCTCCTCGTCGTTGAGCTCGGCGAGCACGGGCAGCGGGCCGCGGTCCTGTCGGGTCCACAGCGTCTTGCCGAGCCGCCCCTCGTTGTGGTCGACCACCGCCGAGGCGACGTCGAGGATGCTGCCGGTGGAGCGATAGTTTTCCTCGAGGCGAATGACGTCGGTGCCGGGGAAGGTCTCGTGAAAGGTGAGGATGTTCCGCACCTCCGCCCCGCGGAAGCGGTAGATGGACTGGTCGTCATCGCCGACGACGCAGACGTAGGTCGAGCGGTCGGCGAGGAGCTCGAGCAGGCGGTACTGGGCGATGTTCGAGTCCTGGAACTCATCGACGAGCACCACCCGGAACCGCGAGCGGATCCGATCACGTACCTCGGGGTACTCCGAGAGTATCCGTACCGGAAGCAGAATGAGATCGCCGAAGTCGGCATTGCCGATTTCCCGCAGGCGCGTCTCGTAGCGTCGGTACTGCTCGGCAAAGGCGGGGTCCGCGCTGATCTCGGACAGATCGTCGGCGGGCGAGAGGCCGTAGTCCTTGGCACGGCTGATGCGCCGGTTCACCGCAGTGAGCGTCGCGCGGGTCTCGTCGGGGTAGAGCGAGCGAAGGAGCGTCACGCCGTCGTCATCGTCATAGATCGAGAACCCCGACGGCATGTCGAGAAGCTGCGCGTTGCGTCGGAGGAACCACGCCCCGAAGGAGTGAAAGGTGCGGATCATGGTCTCCCGAGCGGCCGGCGCAAGCGCGGCCGCCCGCTCCTTCATCTCTGCGGCCGCCTTGTTGGTGAAGGTGACGGCGAGGATGGAACGCGGGTCGACACCGAGCTGCTCGATCATGTGGGCGATCTTCACGGTGATGACTCGCGTCTTCCCCGAGCCGGCGCCGGCGAGTATCAGAAGCGGCGCGCCGTGGTGCAGCACCGCGCGGCGCTGCTCCTCGTTGAGGTCCGCAAGGTATCGGGGGATATGTGGAGAGTGTGGAGTCTCCGCCATAGACCGAAGCTACACTATTCGCCCCGCGCTCGTCGAGTTGCGGCCCGCGCATCGGCGGCGGCCCGCGC
>CAZWNS010000022.1:0-12029 GCA_964635245.1 uncultured Spirochaetaceae bacterium | reverse complement strand
GCGGCCCGCGCATCGGCGGCGGCCCGCGCCTCCCGGCGGGTGAAGGCGTAGATGCCGATGAGAATCATCACGCCGCCGGCGAGCGTCCACGTGGTGGGGATCTCCGCGAAGAGGAAGATCGCGAGAATGGTAGCAAAGACCGGCTCGCCGAGCACCGAGGTCGCAACGAAGGACGCCCGCACGTAGCGAAGAGCCCAGCTGAAGACGCTGTGGCCGAGAATTGTCGGAAAGACCGCAAGGAGCGCGAAGAGCACGTACTCCCGGGGAGCAAAGGGACCGAGCCCGACGCCGACCGCGGACGACAACAGGAGCAGAAACAGCGCGCTCGCGCTGTAGACGATGAAGGTGTAGGTGCCGGCATCCATGTGCTGCCGCAGCAACCTGCCGATGAGCATATACCCGGAGACCGTCACCGCGCCGGCGACGGCCAGCAGGTTCCCGGCGGTCGCCGTCTCGCCGAGAGTCGTTCCGCCGGCGGCCAGCACGATACTGCCCGCCACGCTCACGAGGACCCAGATCGCGCCCCGCGCGCTGATCCGCTCTCCGAGAAAGACCAGCCCGAGGACGACAACGATGATGGGGTGGAGATTCACCAGCACCGTCGCGCTCGCCACCGATGTCAGGAAGAGGGAGGAGATCCAGGTCGCAAAGTGCGCCGCGAGAAGGAGGCCGCTGAGCAGCGCGAGGGCGAGATCCCGCCGCGGGAGTCGCAGCATCCGTGACGGCGCCGAGGAGAAAAACCGCGGCGCCGTCAGCAGCGCGGAGAACGCCATGCGGTGGAAGGCGATGGCAAGCGGCGGGGCGGTGGAGAGCCGGATGAGGATGGCGGAGGTGCTCACGAAGAGGACGGCCACGATGACCGCCGCACGCGGGTCGATCGCGGGGCTGCCGCGCTCGCGGCCGACACCGCGCTCGCGGCCGCCCCTCACGCCTCTCCGTCCGGTATCCAGGCTTCGAGATCCACGCCGTTTCGCCGGAGGATGCGCGCGTGCACGACGGTCCCCGGCTCGAGCCTGCGGCCGCCGGTGCGGAGCACGACAAGCCCGTCGACCTCCGGCGCATGGGGAAAGCCGCGGCCGATGGCAAGCTCCTCACCTTCGACCTCTTCCTCGATGAGGACGTCCATCCGCCGCCCGATAAAGCGATCGAGGCGGCCGTAGGTAATCGGCAGCTGCGCTTCCTCGAGAAGCGACTTCCGCTGATCCGCGGCGGGCTCGACATACTCACCGTGGCGCCGATGTGCCGGCGTTCCCTCCTCAGGTGAGTAGGCGAAAACGCCGAGCCAGTCGAAGGCCGCGCGCGATTGAAACTCCAGAAGCCGGTCGAAGGCAGCATCGGTTTCGCCGGGGAAGCCGGTGAGGAGGCTCGTGCGAAGCACCGCATCGGGGAGTGCCCCGCGGATGTCGTCGATGAGCTCGAGGTAGGTCTCGGCGGTGCCGGTGCGGGCCATGCCGCGGAGCACGTCGTCGTCGGCGTGCTGCATGGGCAGGTCGAAATACGGCAGAAGCCGCGGGTCGCGCGCGCAGAGGTCGAGGAGCTCGCGCGGAAAGCGCTCGGGGTGGATGTAGAGCATCCGCAGGCGGAAGTCCTCCTCCACCGAGAGCAGGCGCTTCAGGAGCTCGACGAGGCCGGGGGCGGTTCCGTCGCGACCGTAGGAGGCGAGGTCCTGGGCGATGAGATTGACCTCGCGCACGCCGAGGGAAACGAGGTGGCGGAGCTCGGTCTCGAGGTCGGCCGGCGGGCGGCTGCGATAGCGTCCGCGGATGAGGGGGATGGCGCAGAAGCTGCAGCGGTTGTCACACCCCTCGGCGATCTTGAGGTAGGCGCTGCCGCGGTAGGAGAGAAGCGTAGTGCGCAACACCAGCCGATCGTCCTCCTGCGGAAGGGATACCGAGCGCTGCTCCCAGGGCTGGGTATCGAGGAACTCGCCGATGGCCTGCGGAGCGCGGTTGCCGAAGAAGGCATCGACCTCGTGGAGATCACCTGAGAGCTCCGCCGGGTAGCGCTGGGTCAGACAGCCCGCCATGACGATGCGGGCCCCGGGGTACTCGGCGCGAAAGCCGAGCACGGTATTGATGGACTCTTCCTTTGCCGGGCCGATGAAGCCGCAGGTATTGACGATGATCACCGAGGCCGCGGCCGGGTCCACCGCCCGCCTCCATCCACGTGTCTCGAGGGAGGAGACCATGACCTCGGAATCCACCTGATTCTTCGCGCAGCCGAGGGTCTCGATGTAGAACGAGGAATCAGGACGCATCGGAGGAATCGGACATCAGTAGACCGGGACGAGCTCGAGTCGCGGCCTTTCGCCGTCCTCCGCCGTTCCCCAGGAGATGAGCGCGGTCACGACCTCGCCCGGATCACCGAGATCCACCGGGCGCCCGTCAACCTGCAGGGATGCAACACCGCCGTTCGACAGCCAGAGACGAAACTCCTCCTGCGCCGTAGTGCGAAACGTGTCGCCCTCCTGCAGGTACTGCTCCTCGCGCTGATCACCGTCCACCTCGTAACGGAACCAGGAGTAGCCGCGGAACTCGATCTCCACCGTAAACTCGTCCCGCTCGTCGAACTCCGAGATAACGCGTGCACTGCGCTGCCGTTCGGGTATATCGGTCTCGCCGATCGGCTCCGTATTCGCCGTGGTGGTTTGCCCCTCCGCAACGCCGCCGGAGGCAACCGGAGACTGCACGACCCGGTCCAGCCGCATAACGAGGGTGGGCGGTGAGTCGCCGTTGTTGATCTCACGTACGAGCACTCGTATATCACCCCGCCCGTCCTGGTCCACATCGAGCATCTGTTCGTTGTTCGGCTCGAGCTGTGTCGATCCGGCGATGGTGGTCACATTCACCGCTCCATCGCCGACTTCACTGACGGAAATGGGGTACTCGTTCTCCTCCACCGGCACGCGCACGACGTCACCCTCCGCGAAGCGTTGCTCGAGAATCTGCTCCTGCAGCACGAACTCCCGGCCGGCGGTATTCGCTTCCTCGTCCTCACGCGACTGCTCTTCTTCGGCGGCCTGCTCCGTGGCCCCTTGTCCATTCCGCCCGGAGAACACCCCGGCTCGAACGAGATAGTACCCGCCGACGGCGAGACCCGCGAGAATGAGCGCCGCGAGGCCGGCGATCACGAAGGGGCGGGGGCTCTTCTTGACGATGAGCTCATCGATGGGCGCCGGTTGCTCCTGGATCTTGAGGTTCTTGTAGAGGGTGACCATCTCCTGGGAGTCGAGATCGAGAAACTCCGAGTACGTCCTGAGAAACCCCAGGAGGTACGGCTCACCGGGAAAGACGTCGAAGTCCTCCGACTCGAGGGCCTCTATGAACCGTTTCGCGATGTGCGTATCCCGGGCCACCTGCTCGAGGCTGTAGCCCTTCTGACTTCGCGTCGTACGTAGCTTCTCGCCGATTGACTCCATCAGCCTTCCCGGTCGAATAGGAAATCGCCGAACAGGTTCGCCGATGACGGACCTTCGTAGTCGAACCGCGCAGCCGGTATATTCTGATTGACCCGGACGTCGTGGAAATCGAACTGGACCTCGTCGTAGTTGATCGTAACCCCCAGGATCCGCCGGATAAGGCGATCCTCGTCGATCGAGAGAATGAGCTCCCGGAAGCCTTCCCGCGTCGAGCGCCAGGTGAGCCGGAGTTTGGTCACCATTTCATCGTCACCCACCGCTTCGGCCTCTATCTCGCCCTCGGCAACTTCGCCGAGCTCCTCGTTCAACGAGACCGGCTCGGGACTGTCGAGATAGGCGATGCTGTAATTCTCGCGCATCAACCGCAGTCCGTCGCCGCTCGCAAGCCCGGTCACGTCGTTCCCCTCGGATCCGGTCAGGGTCTGCTGCAGAATCACGTCGTAGCGCGGGATGTAGACTTTCAGCACCTCGCCGTCGGAGACGAGAACCTGATCCTCCGGCTCGCTGAAATCGATGCGGACGAGGTTCGGGCGTCGGTAGTACAACGTTCCCGTGAGCGTCTCCTCCGGCGTCGTCATCTCCACCTCGGCGATGTAGTCGGTGATCGAGGAGTATCGCTCGGCTACGGTGGCGAAGAACTCGGTAGCGGTCTGAATATCCTGCGAAAAAGAAAGCGGCGCCGCCAGTGCGACGATAGTGATAAAGAGTGTGAAGCGTTTCACGCGCGTATTACCCCACCAATTGGTGAACCCATAGTCGTCCATGCCGTGCGGATTTGTCAAGGCCGATTGCTACGAGCCTAACTCGCGAATTCGGTCACGAAGCACCGCCGCCCGCTCGTAGTTCTCTTCCTCCACCGCCCGGCGGAGCTCATCCTCGAGAGCCGTCACCCGGTCGTTTCCGCCGCCGCCTTCATCGCCGAGCTCACCGTCGGCAATCCGTGACAGCGTCGAGCGCAGGTAGTTGGTCGAGCGCACCTTTTCGAAACGGAACGCCGGCGAATCGATGTCGTCGAGGCCGTCGATTTCCGCGATCCCCCCCTCGAGAATCTGCCGGGCTACCCCGCTCATCCCCTGCTTCATCGCCGTCATGGCGCGCGCCATGGCGTTCATGCGAACAATGTAGGGCTTGAACTGCAGCACGGCGTTTCGATCGTCCTCGTCGGGACAGTACCGCTCGAGGAGCCTGCAGAGACGCAGGTTGTGCTCGGTGTCGCGAGCCGTGCGCTCGAAATCATTCGATTGAAAGAGCAATAGATAGCGATAGTAGAAGAGAACTCCCTCCTGCTGCAGCATGACCGCATCGTCGTGGTTGATGGTAAACCCCTCATCACTCCCGTGTTCTTCCACGTAGAGCGAGAGCCGCTCCTCGAAGGCCTGCACCACCGATTCGCGGCCGAGAGGGCGTGCGCCGTCGGGACGGCCGTCCAGCTCGTATTGCTCGATGCCCAGCGGGAGGCGGACCTGCATCACCGCCCGCCCGTCCTCCGCGGTCACGATACGCACGTTGTGCTCCGGGTCGTACGGCCACTCGCCGAGCATTGTCGAGATATCCCGGCTCATACGCACTCGTGTTCCTCCACCCCCAATATACTAACGCGAGGCAAGTATTGCGGCCCGCGGCGCTCCCACGTAGGATGGCTGCAAGGAGCCGCCCGTGGTCACAGTGCTTTCGGTGGGAGGATCAATCATCTCCCCTCAGGACGTCGACACGACACTGGTAACGCGCCTGCGCGACACGCTCATGCCGTTCATCAAGGCCGGGCGCCGATTTATTCTGGTCACCGGCGGCGGTGCACCGGCGCGGGCGTATCAGCGAGCATACCGCGAGATCGCCGGCAACACCGACCCGGCCGAGCAGGACTGGATCGGTATCGTCGCGACCCGGCTCAACGCGCAGCTGCTGCGCGGCGTCTTCCGCGACGTCTGCCCGGACCCCGTCGTCACCGATCCGACCGCCGAGATTGCCTTCGACGGACAGGTGCTCATCGGCGCCGGCTGGAAGCCCGGGTTCTCCACCGACTTCGACGCCGTGCTGCTCGCCGAGCGTTTCGGCGCGAATACCGTGATCAATCTGTCGAACATCGAGAAGGTGTACACCGCCGATCCGCGAACCGACCCATCCGCAACGCCCCTCGACGAGGTGAGCTGGAAGGAGTTTCGCGAGCTTGTCGGCGACGACTGGGTGCCGGGCAGCAACCTGCCCTTCGATCCGGTCGCCACACGCCACGCCGCGCAGATCGGCCTCAGGGTCATCGCCGCCGGCGGGCGTGACACCGAAAACCTCACGCGCATCCTCGCCGGGGACTCCTTCCACGGCACGACCATCGGCCCGAACTAGACCCCGAGAGCGGCACGGGTGCTATCCCAGCCGCTGCCGCTGACGGTGGGCTCGATAGAGCTCCTCGAGGCGCGCCCGCTGCTCGTCGCTGAGCCCCTCCGACCGCATCGCCTCGTAGCCGATGTTCATCACCGCATCGGAGATGTGGCGCGCGCTGTCCATGGTTTCGAGCTCGCTGATAGCCTCGTCGAGGCGGCCGGCCCGAGCCGCAGCCGTCGCGATATCGAGGGAGGCCGCGTTCCGTGCCCCGCCGGCCTCTTCCCGTGCCTGCTGCGCCCGCTCGAGATGCTCGACGGCCACCGCGGGGTAGATCCCCTGAGCTGCCACCGCCACGTACGCCGAGACCCGGGCCCGCGCCGCGGCACTCGGCGCGAGCGCCGATACCCCCGCGAGCTCGCTCGGGGCATCGACGGCGATGAAGATATCGACAAGACGCTGCAGCACGGCTGTGTGCCTCTCCTCCGCGTCGGCCTGCGCGAGGCTCCGGGCCGCGTTTGCCGCCTGGATGAGGGCAAGCTGATCCTCGCCGAAGCGCAGGTAAGACTCCGCCACGTGCAGGTAGCTTCCCGCGCGCGGGCCGGCGTCGGCTACCGTTCCCGCGGCGCTCACCGCGCGGGCATAGAGGATGAAGCCGGAGGGCCGAAGATCGTCCGTGTCGAAGTGCTCCGCGATGGTGCTGAGGACAACCGTGCGGGCGAGCGGGCGCTCAATACCCTCGGCAAGGTCCAGGGCGGCAGGTCTACGGTCGAGATCGACAAGGCGGGACACCAACGCAGAAGCCGCCTCCGAAGGTGCGGCCTCGCTGTCGCCGGTCGCCGAGACGGCATCCTCGATCATCCGTTCCGCGCGGTCGGCCTCCCCGATGGCCCGATAGGCACCTGCGATCGCGGTGAATGCGGCGCCGCGTGTCCAGGGTTCGGGGATGTTGCCGGCGGCCGGAATGGCCTGCTGTATGAGCACATTCGCCGACTGCCGCCCACCCTGCGCCTGATAGCGCTCGGCCGCTTCGGCGAGGATATCGACACGGCGCCCAAGGTCCTCTATGACGAACACGGCCTCGATAGCGGAACGCAGCACGTCAAAGAGCTCATCGCCCGCTTCGAAACAGATCTCGATCACCTCCTCGAGCACCTTCGCCTGCTCGCTCGGCTCGCTCAGCGCGGGCGCACGGTCCACCGCCTCCTCGAGCAGCGTGATCGCGCGTGCCGTCATACCGCGCTCGAGATAGCCGCGGGCGAGACGGACCGCGGCGGGGCTCACCGCGCTTCCCTCTGCGGCAATTGCTATCGCCTCACCGACGAACTCGCGCAGTGCCTCCGCCTCCTGAGCGTGCCCGAGCTCCGCGTAGCGATCCGCGATGTCGACGAGCACGTCCGTTCGGGACCCCGCGTCCTGAAGCTCCATCGCGAAGCGCACGGCATAGGCGAGGCCGCTTTCGCGGTCGTCGAGAAGACGGTAATTGAAGCGTGATTCACCCCCCGGACCGGTTGCACAGGCGGTAAGCAGGGCAACGGCGAGGAGCACGATGAGACCGTGAAGCCGATTCATCAACTCCTACTGATTGACAGAAAGATATCACGTGTAACCCGCGCTCTCCGGTTTGCCGGGGAAGCTTCACACGGGCTGGATGTAAACTTTGCCGTACTTCTCGCCATCGGTATCGTCGAAGTGCAGTCTGACCTTTTTCGGACGACCGATGCGCTGTGCGGTGCGCAGGCTCATCTCGACCGTGCCGCCCTTCGTCTCGTTCTTCAGGTGCAGGGTGCCGTAGATATGGGTGACCCGGCCCGACTCAAACTCCTCCATCGTGCAATCGGCGAAGATCCGCACCACGGCATCCGTCATCATCAATCCGAGATCGTATCCGTCGTTCGGGTGAATATTGATCGTCTTCTCGTCAAAGGAGTAATCGGCGATTACCGACAGCTCTTCGGTGTGGCGGCTCATATGCGGATTCTAGAGACCGCCCCGCCCTCCGTCAAGCACACGCTCGCCGCCGCGGCGGCGGGCGGCCCCGGCGCGGCGGTGACGAGGCGGGCGCTCATGCGATATAATCGGGGAACCAACATCATGTTTCAATCAAACGGATTTCGGAAGCGTCTCAGAAAGATAGACTCCTCGGTCGATCGCGACGACGGGCCCCGGCGCATCGATGAGATCCGCGGCGCGTTTTCCGCGTCGCTCTCCTTTCTGCCCGAGCCGATGCGGGCGGAGCTCTTCGATCACTTCAGCGCGAAGTACCGCGCCGAGGCGTCGAGCTACACGGTTGATGACGCGTTGTTTCTCGGGGACGTGATCGACCTGTTCAGCGGTGCCTACGATGACGAGCAGGACCCCCTCGATGCCGAAGACTGGGACTTCGTAAAGGACATCATCGACGAGAACGCGCTCGAGCTCGATATGGACACCATCAACTACGTCATGAAACTCGTTGTGGATAAGGGAGCACTCTGATGCAGGCCTTTCGGCTCGAGAACATCGGTACGCCGCTCGTCGAACACGATGTCGCGCCGCCCGTCCCGGAGCCGGGGTCGGTGGTGGTGCGTGTCGAGGCGGCCGGCATCTGCCATTCCGACGCCCATTATCGCTCCGGCGAGTCGCCGACCGGCGAGCTTCCCCTTACCCTCGGGCACGAGGTCTCGGGGGTAATTGCAGCCGTCGGCGCCGGAGGTCCGACGGAGCGCGTCGGGGAGCGGGTGTGCCTCCACTATCTGGTGACCTGCGGACGGTGCTACTACTGCCGCCGGGGGCTCGAGCAGTTCTGCACGCAGGGACAGATGATCGGCAAGCACCGCGACGGCGGCTTTGCCGAGCAGATCGTCGTACCCGAGCGGAACGCGCTTCGACTCCCGGAAATGGTGCCCTTCGAGCACGGCGCCGTGTTGATGTGCTCCGCCGCCACCGCGCTGCATGCTCTCCGCAAGGCCCGGTTCGCCGCCGGTGAGCGAATCGCGGTGTTCGGCGTCGGGGGGCTCGGCATGTCGGCGGTGCAGCTCGCGATGGCCCTCGGCGCGCTCGATGTATACGCGGTCGACCGCGACCCGGCGAAGCTCCGCGCGGCCGAGGCCCTCGGTGCCGTACCCGTGCTCGCATCCGCCGAGGACCCGGTTCAGACGCTGCGCTCGCACACCGACGGACACGGCGTGGATGTCGCGCTCGAGCTCATCGGTCGCCCGGACACCGTGCGGGCCGCCCTGCTCTCTCTCGGACCCACCGGGCGCGCCGCCGTCGCGGGCATCGGCGACCTGCCGGTGAGTATCCACACGTACCGCGAGATCATCGGGACCGAGGCGGAGATCATCGGGGTCTCCGATCACACCCGGGAGGAGCTCGAGCTCCTCCTCGATCTCACGGCCCGCGGCCGGCTCGAGCTCGCGGACATCGTCACCGAGCAGATTCCCTTCGACATCACCGCGCTGAATGAGCGCCTCGACCGCCTCGATGCCTACACCGCACCCGTGCGCACCGTCATGACGCGCACCTCGAGATAGCCGATCCGGTTGCCGAGCCTATGCCCGGCCGCGATGCGCCCGAAATGCCGCTTCCGGGACCGCGCACGGGGCGCCGCGGTCATTGTCAAAGGCAGGTGGTTGGATTACACTCTGTGCCCACAGCCGGCGTGGCGAAATTGGTAGACGCAGCAGACTCAAAATCTGCCGGGGTTCGCGCCCCGTGGGAGTTCGAGTCTCCCCGCCGGCAGTCCTTCGAGAAGAGCGGCTGCATGCCTCCCGGCCACGGACCGTTGACCCGCCGGAAGCACCTCGGCCATCGCGTTGTCGCAGGACTTGCCGACACGGCTACCCCCCGAGGGATCGGTGTCCGCTCACAGGGTTCGGCCTGCGGGAAAGCCGATTCAGCCCCTGTGCTGCGCGCCGACTCGGAGGATGATGCACCATCGGCTTTCGCCCTATGATGGCCCCGAGCAAGAGGAGAGCATCATGCCCGAAGACAACGCGGCGGCGGATTTGATCGACAGCGCCCGCTCCTTTCTGGGCCTGGCCCTCGAGGACGCGCGCAATGCCCTCGGGGGCGACGTTGAGCAGGTAGCGGGAGACCACTACGGCCGGATGAGAGACGTGATCTCGCTGGAATCTGCGAACGCATTCCCCGGCACCCTCTACGTGAAAGCCGGGGACGTCCGACTCGTGCGGGTAGATCAGAACGGCCTCCGGGACCTTGGCCGGTCCGCCCTGTGCTCGAAGTTCGGAGACGATTTCGTCCGCTTAGCTTCCAGGGCGGGTAAGCAGGCCGAGATCCTGCTTTATGCGAGCCAGGGCATCGCCTTCTCCTGCCGGGGAGAGAGCCTTCACTTCCTTGAAGTCTTCGGACCCTGTACGCGCAAAGAGTACGAGGATCGGTACTACCGGCCGCCGGGTGCATTCATTCGTTAGGGGGGAGGACCTTGCCTCTCCGGCGTCTGCGTTTCATACTTCCGCTCCATGGAAGGTTCTAATCACATCCACTTCTTCAGCTGGGGAACCAGGATCTCGCTCGAGCTTCCCGTCGGTTTCGAAGAACAGATAGAGGACCCCGACAATAACGCCGCGATCTATGCGGATGATCTCGAGGACGGAGAGGAACCGGGAGCCCGGGTAATGGCAAAAATGACCGCGGCGCCGTCCGCCGCGACCGACGCCTACCGGTCACTCGCCTCCGCTTCGGCACAGATCGGGACCCGGGAGCTGGAACATCGTGAAGAGGGCGGCCTTGACGGAGCGCCGGCCGTTAGACAGATACTCCGCTATCGTGATGAAGAGGCCGGAATGGATGTGTTACGGCATGAAACGTACGCCCAGCTCGACAACGTGATATTCTCCGTGACCTGCCTCGCACCCTCGAACAGGGCCGCCGACTATGCGGCGGCATTCGAGCACGCTTCCCGCTCCGCCAGAATCGTTCTCCCGGGAAGCGGCCCGGGACATCCGTTGAGTTTCGCGCACTACGGAGTACGGGTCTCGGCGATAATCCCCGATGGATGGACGGCAACGGAACCGTCGGAGTATACCGTCCGGTTTTTCGCGCCCCGGTCTCCTGATCACGCCGGATCGACACCGACATTCAGCATCACTCTCGGAGAACCCGATGGGTTCGGCCCCGACGGCTTTCCCGATTTCTGCGAGGCATCCGTAGGGCGTCTCGAACAAGAGATACCGGCGTTTGAGCTGCGATCGGTCGAACGATATACGCTCTCGAGCTTCATTGACGTCCACGCCGTGTGGTACACCGGTGAATGGGAATCGGAACGGCGGCTTGTCCAGCTGCAGGCACTTGGACTTTTGGACAGGTATCACCTGTTTCTGATCAACGCCGCGGCGCCCCTTGCTTCGGCCGAGCGTTACACGCCCCTCTTCGACGCCGTACTTCGCAGCCTTCGCGCGTTGCCCTCACGGCCGGATGCGTCATAGCTGAAGCCGCGCTGGAGCTTCGAGAAACCGTGAGTCGTGAATACGCGGGGGTCGGCGGATCAGCTGGGGTCGCCTCGTGTCCGCCGTGCCGCTATACCCATTCAGACCGAGCCGCCCGCGAGCATTTTTCCCCGGCGATAGCCGTTAGGCAACCTCGTATTTTTTGTAGAGAATGAGCAAGAGCATGAGTCCGATTACCGTTGCAAAGCCGGCCAGCAGGAATGCGGAGGTAAACTCTCCGGTAACATCCAATAGCCAGGAACCCAGAAGACTCGTGATAGCGCCTAAGCCGAACGCACTGAAGACCAGACCATAGTTCATTCCCAGATACCTGGTTCCGGATACTGCAGCCACCACCACCGGAAAGAGAGCAAACGTGGTAGCATAGCCAACACCGAGAAGAAGTGAGCACACGAACAACCGGAGAGGACTCGTAGCTACCCAGGGAAGCGCAATGAACACCGCGGCCTGTACGGTGTATACGGTCAGCATGACCTTGACCGTACCTTTTCGGTCAGCTAACCACCCAACAAACGGGCGACCCAAGCCATTGGCCAGAGAATAAAAGGAGACGGCCAGTGCTGCTATGGCAGGAGCCAGCTCGAGCTCAACCTCCCCGTATGCAGTTAACAGACCGATAGCGGTCAATCCTCCTCCTATGACCGCGGCAAGTGCCGGCCACAACAGGAAGAACCGCGGGGTTCGTACAAACTCTCGCGGAGGAATGTTCTCGGTTTGCGTGGCTTTCGAAGTTGTTTGAGAATCAGCGGAAGGAGGAGTCCAACCCTGAGGAGGATTGCGTATGAGTCTGGTGCCGCCCATGGCTACGGCAGCTACAAAGATTCCCAGCACGAATAGCGTTCCAT
>CAZWNS010000021.1:32099-40380 GCA_964635245.1 uncultured Spirochaetaceae bacterium | reverse complement strand
CTTACGCCCGTTTTCGTTCTGCTGATTGTACCCACACGCTGCTATATACCTTACACCGCACGAGGAGGTCGGGATATGGCTCCGCGGGATACCGGTGTGTGTGTGCCGGCTCCGCCGCGGTTCCCTACGTTGACAGTGTGGCAAAAAAGGTGCTCTAATAGCCGCTAATTTTAGCGTATCAGTTTCATTCCAATAAAGGAGGAGCAGATGAAACACGCTGTAGGGCTTCTGGTCTTGATGGTGCTCGCGGGGGCCGTGGTGTTTGCCGGCGGTCAGGAAGAGTCGGCGGGTAGCGGATCCCTCGAGGAAATGGAGCCGGTGTCTTTCCGTCTCGCCCATGTCGTGAACGAGCAGGACGGGTTCCACGTCGCTGCCGAGAAGTTCGAGGAGCTCGTGGAGGAGCGCACCGACGGGAAGATCTCTATCGAGATCTTCCCGAACGCTGAGCTCGGTGACGAGCGCACCCTGCTCGAGAGCATGCAGATCGGCACGGTGGAAATGGGTGTCATTACGAATGGCCCGGTTGCCAACTTCGTGGAGGAGATCGCGGTATTCGAGCTTCCCTTCCTCTTCCCGACTCCCGAGGACGCCTATGCGGTACTCGATGGTGAGATCGGGCAGGAGCTTCTCGACAAGCTCGAAGAGGTGGACCTCAAGGGCCTTGCCTACGCCGAGCGCGGATTTCGGAACCTGACCAACTCGGTGCGCGCGGTTCGCACGCCCTCCGACGTGGAAGGGCTCAAGATCCGCGTCATGGAGAACCCCGTCTACATCGACACCTTCCAGGCACTCGGCGCCAACACCGTTCCCATGGCCTGGACCGAGGCGCTGACCGCGATGCAGCAGCAGACCATCGACGGGCAGGAGAATCCGATCAACGTGATCTACTCATTCAAGCTCTACGAGCCACAGCAGTACCTGTCGCTGACCCGCCACACCTACGCACCGGCCCTCTTCGTGATGAGCCTCGACTACTGGAACCGGCTGCCCGCCGACGCCCGGCAGATCCTCGAGGACGCGGCCCAGGAGGCCGCCGAGTACGAGCGACAGTGGAACGCCGACATGGCGAGCGAGCAGCTCGCCGCACTTCGTGAGAACGGCATGGATGTCATTGAGAATCCCGACATTGCGGCGTTCCAGGACGCCGTTGCGCCCGTGTACGACGAGTACGGCGAGGCCTTCGGTGACTACCTGAGCCGCATTCGGAGCCAGCTCAACCAGTAACCTCGAAGACCCGGTTCTCACAGCCGACGAAGCCTCCCCGTCGGGGGCTTCGTCGGTCTCTCACATATATCCCGTAGAGGGGGTGCCAGTGATTGCTCGAGTTCTCGACAGGATTACGCACGTAGTGGACGAGGTCGTCCAGCGCGTTGCATTCGCGTGCATGGTAGTCATGATCGTCGCGACGACGCTTCAGATCGTGTTCAGGGTATTCTTCGACGCCCTGGCGTGGACCGAAGAGGTGTCCCGTTACATGCTCGTGTGGTCGACCTTCCTCGGGGCCAGCCTTGCCTACAAGCGCGGCATGCACATTTCGGTGACCTTTGTGCGGGAGGCGTTCTCTCCGCGTGCGCGGAAGGTGCTTCGTATCGTTGCAGTGGTTTCGGCGCTCGTATTCTTCGGCGTCGCGTTCAACTTCGCGCTCGACTATATGTCGCGACAGTGGCGGCAGGTCTCGGCCGCCCTGCGGCTTCCGATGCCCGTCGTGTACAGCGTCATGCCGATCTCACTGTTCGTCATGATTCTGCACGCGCTCGACGCGCTTTGTGCCGAGTTCGCGCGACCGAGAGGGGAGGAGCTGTGATGGGTCTGCTGCTGCTCGTGACCTTCATCCTGTTTCTGTTTCTCGGCGTGCCGGTGGCCGTCACCATCGGGGTGTCATCCATGATTGCGCTCGTAAGCGGAAACATGAGTCTCATGGTGATCGCTCAGCGGATGTTTGCCGGGACCGACAGCTTCGCCCTGATTGCGGTGCCCTTCTTCATCCTCGCCGGCGACATCCTTGCCAAGGGCAAAATATCGGAAAAGCTCGTGGAGTTCGCCGACGCGCTGTTCGGCTTTCTCAAAGGCGGCCTCTCGGTGGTGGCGGTGCTCGCCGGCATGTTCTTCGCCGCGATATCCGGCTCCGGTGCGGCGACGACGGCGGCGGTCGGGACGACACTGGTTCCCGAGCTCAAGCGCAAAGGATACGAAGAAGCCTCGAGCGCGTCGCTTATCGCGGCAAGCGGCACCATCGGTGTCGTCATACCGCCCTCGGTTCCCATGATCATCTACGCCGTCATAGCGGATCAGTCGGTTGCCGATCTCTTTCTCAACGGTTTCATACCCGGCGTAGCGATGGGGGGCGTCCTGATCGCCGTCGCCATCCGGCAGGCGATAACGCGCAATTACCCCCGCGGGTCGAAGTTCGAGCTGCGGAATATCGTGAAGACCTTTCTGGACGCCCTGTGGGGGCTTCTGACGCCGGTCATCATCCTCGGCGGCATCTTCTCCGGCTATTTCACGCCGTCTGAGGCCGCAGTCATCGCGGTAAACTACTCGCTTCTGGTCTCGCTGCTGGTGTACCGCGAGCTGAGCCTGAAGGATATCTACCGCATCATGGTGCGATCGCTCATGACGATGTCCGTCATCATGTTCATCATTGCGACTTCCTCCGTCCTGAGCTGGGTGCTTGCCAACTGGGGTATCCCCCGCATGATCGCGAACGGCGTGCTGTCGCTGTCCTCGAATCCCCACGTCATCATGTTCCTCGTAGCGCTCATCATCGTCATCACCGGGTTCTTCGTGGAAACCGCCTCTGCGCTCATCATCCTCACGCCGGTGTTTCTGCCGCTGATGAACCAGCTCGGTATCGATCTCGTCCACTTCGGTTTGGTCATTGTGGTGGGCCTTGCCATCGGGATGATAACTCCGCCCGTCGCCATCAATCTCTACGTGGCGTCGTCCATCACGGGGTTGTCCATCGAACGAATCACCAGGGCAATCGTGCCGTACCTGCTGGGGCTGCTGCTCGTGCTGCTGCTCATGGTGTACGTGCCGATCCTTCTGCCCGGAATCATACTGTGAGGAGTCGGCGTATGCCACGAGAGTTGAGAAGTACAACGACAACCGGCGGGCGCCGGATGGCGGGAGCACGAAGTCTCTGGCGGGCCGCCGGCATGAAGTCCGAGCACATGGGGCGACCCATCATTGCAATCGCGAACTCTTTCACCCAGTTCGTGCCGGGGCATGTGCACCTCCACGACATCGGCCAGCAGGTGAAGGACAAGATAGAGGCGCGCGGCTACTTTGCCGCGGAGTTCAACACCATCGCCGTCGACGACGGAATCGCGATGGGCCACGGCGGCATGCTCTACTCCCTGCCGTCGCGCGAGCTCATCGCCGACAGCGTGGAGTATATGGTCAACGCCCACCGTGCCGATGCGCTCGTGTGCATCTCGAACTGTGACAAGATCACCCCGGGCATGCTCCTTGCCGCTATGCGCCTCAACATTCCCACGATCTTTGTCTCCGGCGGCCCGATGGAAGCCGGCAAAGTCGGCGAGAAGGTCTACGATCTCATCGACGCCATGGTCATGGCTGCGGACCCGAAGGTGTCCGACGAGGAGATCGAGCGGGTTGAAATCGCAGCCTGTCCCACCTGCGGGTCCTGCTCGGGCATGTTCACCGCAAACTCCATGAACTGCCTCAACGAGGCCCTCGGTATGGCGCTCCCGGGAAACGGCACCGTCGTGGCGACCCACGAGTCCCGCACCCGGCTCTTCGAGACCGCGGCGGATCGCATCGTGGAGATGGCGGAGGCCTACTACGAGAAGGACGACGATTCGGTTCTGCCGCGGTCGATTGCCACGAAGCCCGCGTTCATGAACGCGATGACCCTCGATATCGCCATGGGCGGCTCGACCAACACCGTGCTCCACCTCCTCGCCATCGCGCGCGAGGCCGGCGTGGACTTCACCATGCATGATATCGACCGGCTCTCGCGCCATACCCCCAATCTCTGCAAGGTTGCACCGAGCTCTCACTATCACGTGGAGGACGTAAACCGCGCCGGCGGCATTCTCTCCATCATGGGCGAGCTCGAGCGCGGCGGACTGCTCGACACATCGGTCGGCCGGGTCGACGGACTCTCCCTCGGCGAGGCGATAGCCCGCTACGACATTATGCGCGAGTCGCGATCTCCCGAGGCCGAGCGGATTGCCTCGAGCGCTCCGGGACACACCGTCGGCAATCTCGTCATGGGCTCACAGAGGGCCACCTTCGAGGAGCTCGACATCGACCGCGCCGCCGGGTGCATCCGCGACATCGAGCACGCCTACAGCAAAGACGGCGGCCTCGCGGTTCTCGAGGGCAACATCGCCGAGCGCGGTTCCATCGTGAAAACGGCGGGCGTGGACGAATCCATCCTGACCTTCAGCGGCCCGGCACGCGTCTACCATTCCCAGGAGGACTCGATCGAGGGAATCCTCTCAGGCGAGGTCAAAGAGGGCGATGTGGTGGTCATCATCTACGAAGGACCCAAGGGCGGTCCCGGCATGCAGGAGATGCTCTACCCGACGAGCTACCTCAAGGCGCGCGGGCTCGGAACGGCCTGCGCCCTCGTCACCGACGGGCGCTTCTCCGGCGGGACGTCGGGGCTTTCCATCGGCCATGTCTCACCGGAAGCCGCAGCGGGCGGGGCGATCGCGCTCGTGCGCACCGGGGATATGATCGACATCGACATCCCGAACCGCAGCATGAATCTGCGTGTGTCGGCCGAGGAGCTCGCAGCCCGGCGGGCCGCCGAGGAGGAGAAGGGTGAGGGCAGGGCCTACCGGCCCGAGCGCGAGCGGGAGGTTTCGGCGGCGCTCAGAGCCTACAGCCTGCTCGCGACCTCCGCGGACCAGGGAGCGGTGCGCATGCTTCCCGAAGGCTGCTGAGGCGAGCGTGGGTGGGGGGCGCCTGCGGGGGCCGCCGGGGCTTGCGGCCGCCGCGGGGGGCGCGCCCCTGCGGCTATCGGTCCTGCCGGTAGTCCGCAAGGAAGCGGCCGAGCCCCTCGAGGGCTGCTTTGAGCTGCTCGATATCCGGCAGAAAGACGATCCTGAAGTGATCCTGCTCGGGCCAGTTGAAGCCGGTTCCCTGTACGACGAGGGTGTGTTCCTTCTTCAGGAAATCAAGCACGAAGCGCTCGTCGCTCGCAATGCCGAACTTCTCGGCGTCGATGCGCGGGAAGAGGTAGAAAGCCCCGCGCGGTCTCACCACGCTCAAGCCGGGAATGCTCGAGACCATCTCGTAGGCAAGGTTTCGCTGGTCGTTCAGCCGACCCCCGGGCCCGAGAAGCTTCGCACTCTCGGCGTAGCCGCCGAGTGAGGCACCGAGTGCCGCCTGCACGCCGAGCTGCGCCGGAACATTGCTGCACAGCCGCATGTTTGCAAGCATATTCAGCCCCTCGATGAAGTCCCCCGCCGTGTCCCTGTACCCGCTCAGCACGAGCCACCCGCATCTGAACCCGGCTGCGAGGAAGTTCTTCGAGAGCCCGGAGTAGGTGAGAACGAGGGTGTCCTCGGTCATGGCCGCCGGTGAGTGGCACACCTCGTCGTCGTAGAGCACCTGATCGTAGATCTCGTCGGCAAAGATGATAAGCCCGTGGCGCTCGGCGATTCTCACGACGCGCTCGACGAGATCTCGCGAGTATACCGCACCTGTCGGGTTGTTGGGGTTTATCAGGACAATGCCCTGCGTGCGGTCGGTGATCTTCGTTTCGAGGTCGTCAAGGTCGGGCTGCCAGTCGGCCTTCTCGTCGCAGCGGTAGTGCACCGCCCTCCCGCCGGCCAGGTTCACCGAGGCCGTCCACAGCGGATAGTCGGGGGCGGGGATGAGGACCTCGTCTCCGTTGTCGAGCAGTGCCTGCATCGTCATGGTGATAAGCTCGCTGACCCCGTTCCCGATGAAGATTTCGTCGATAGTGACCCCTCGAAACGCTCGGTACTGGTAATACTGGTAGATCGCCTTGCGCGCGGAGTACAGACCCTTGGAGTTGCTGTAGCCCTGGGCATCCTTCAGATTGACGACGACATCGTGGAGGAGATCATCCGGCGCACTGAAACCGAACGGCGCCGGATTGCCGATATGGAGCTTGAGAATCGAGTAGCCTTCCGCTTCGAGCCGTTCCGCCTCGTCGAGAATGGGGCCACGAATATCGTAGAGAACGTTGTCGAGTTTCGTCGATTTGCGGATTTCCTGCATACGCCTTGCGGACCCGGTCCGATGTAGCCGGGGTCAGAGTCGCACGTAATCACCGATCGTGGGGTCGGCGCGCAGCGCCTCTTTTTCCTCGTCGGTAGGACGGCGTGGGCGATCGCGCTCGTTCTCCACGAGGCAGAGAAAGCCGAGGTGCTCGTCCTCCGCCGCCTGGAACTGATGCCAGGTGAGAGGCGGAACGTGTACCACGTCGTGCTCCCCGATCTGCTGTATGTGGGAGCCGCGGTCGGAGTAGGCAAGCACCCTGCCCCGGCCGCGCAGGATCATCACGCCGTGTACGTGCTCGTGTAGCTCCAGCGACGAGTAACCGCCGGGCTTCACCTCGAAGTATCGGAGCTCGCACGAAAGACCGTGCGTGCCGTCGAAGAAGACCTGCTTGTTGATATCCCGGAAGAACTCTCCGACCTTCCGGTATTCCTGCACCTCGACATCGTCCCAGCGGAAGGCGTCTCCTTCGGTGTGGAACGTGCGGACGGTAATTGGTGCGTTGCGAACGCGTGCTTCTTTCTCCATACTGGAAGTATAACAAAACGCGCTGAAATATGCACGACGGTCGGTCGGGGTCGCGCGCACTCAATCGGTCATGGTACGATGTACAGGAAGCGAGAGGTCAGCATGAAGGGTGACGTCATCATCGTTGAGGAACACCACCGACGGGCAGCGGCGCAGATCGCCGCCGCACTCGAGAACTCGATCCGCGAAACGCCGCGAGCGTATACCATCTCGGTCGCCGGTGAGTCGGGGAGCGGCAAGTCCGAAACCGGCAAGGCACTGAAAGAGGAGATGGAAAAGCTCGGATTCCGGACCGAGGTCCTGCAGCAGGACGACTATTTCGTGTTACCGCCGAAGTCGAACGATGCCAAACGCCGGGAGGATATCACCTGGGTCGGTGCACAGGAAGTCCGTATCGAGCTGCTCGACCAACACCTTGCCGCAGCTCAGCGCGGCGAGGCGTCGATAATCAAGCCGCTGGTCATCTACGACGAAGACCGCATCACCGAGGAGGAGATGTCCCTCGAGGGCATCGACGTGCTCATAGCCGAAGGCACCTACACGATGCTCCTCGAGCATGTCGACACGCGCGTGTTCATTAACCGCAATCGCCTCGAGACGCTGGAGTCCCGAAGGAAGCGGGGACGCGAGGAGATCGATCCCTTTCTCGAGGAGGTTCTCGAGATCGAGCACGACATCATCTCCAAGCACATCACGAAGGCCGACATCGTGATCACTCGCGATTACGACGTTCGGCTTTGACGGGCGGGATACCGATGCATCTTGGAAAGACCTATGCCGAGTTCAAGGACATCTGGGCCACCCGCGGGGCCGAGGAGCGGATCCTCTTCGAGGGCGGGCAGCACCCGTTCGCGGTGAATCTCCTCCCCGAGGACGCGATTGCGGAGCCCCTGCAGCGCACGCTACCGACGCTGCGGGCCCGATTCGGGGACGCAGTGGACGCCGCCGTTTCCGAGGAGCACAGCGACCCCGCAAAGCCGGCGGACGGCCTCCCCGCCGAGCTCCGGGGTCCGTCGGCGGGGCGAAGCGACAGCGGTTGGCTTCGCCGCACCAACATGGTAGGTGTCAACGTGCGCACGATCGGCTCCTTCCTGTCGGTCGTGAAGTACGCGATGACCCTGCCGCCGACCCAGGATTCGATACACCTGCTGCCCGTGTGGGAGCCGGGCGTCGTGGGAAGCCTCTACGGTATCAGCAGCTTCAACATCAACGGCGAGTTCGCGAGCGATGAGCTTGCCGATGCCTTCCCTCATCTGTCGCGCCCCGAACGGCAGCTGCGGGCGGTGGTAAACCTCCTCCACGTGATGGGGTTCGCCGTTGGAATGGACGTTATCCCGCATACCGATCGCTTCTCGCAGATCGTCCTCGCCCATCCTCAGCACTTCGAGTGGCTCCGTCGCGAGGACCTGCGCATCGTCGACCACCGCGCCGACCTCCATACCGAGGTGCAGGAGCGCATCATCGACTTCCTCGACCTCTACGGACCCGCCGAGGGGCCGGGGTCCGCGGGAGGTGCCGGGGGTGCCGG
>CAZWNS010000021.1:22102-31999 GCA_964635245.1 uncultured Spirochaetaceae bacterium | reverse complement strand
GGTGTCCCGCGCGGCGACGAGCTGTTCGCACCGGACTTCGACGAGGCGCTGAGAGACCGCATCCTCTTCGGCGACATCGCGGACAGGGAGGCACGGGACCGGCGCCGCGGGGCGCTTGCCCGCCACATCTACCGCCACGGCTACGAGCCGGTACCCGCGACGATGGCGCCGCCCTACCGCGGTATCGAGGTCGACCCCGAGACCCATTACGAGGACGCCGACGGGCATGTCTGGCGGGACTATCGCATCACCGAGCCGCAGAGCATGTCCCGCGTTTTCGGTCCGCTTGCGCGGTATAAGCTCTACGAACGCCTCGACGACAACCGTGACTGGCGGATCGACTTTTCCCGCCCGCGCGAGGAGGTGTGGGCCTACGTCTGCCGGCGCTACGCCGAGATGCAGCGGAGCTTCGGCTTCGACTTCATGCGCGGGGACATGTCCCACGTTCAGATGCGGCCCGAGGGAGTTCCCGAAGACATCGACGAGCGCTACGACCTTCTCAAGGCTGTGCGTGCACATATTCGCGAGCGGAACGGGGCGCCGTACTTCGGGTACTTTGCCGAGACCTTCATCTCCCCGCGCGGTATCATGGCCTACGGTGATGAGATCGATCATCTCGAGGCCTGTGACGCGGACGTGACACTCGGAGACCTTCAGTCGGTGCCGGTGGGAAGTGAGGACTTCATTCGACGGCTGCGCTGGTACCGCGACATTGCCGAGCACCGCCGCGTGGTGCCGAGTTTCAGCATCATGACCGGCGACAAGGATGATCCGCGCTTCGATTCCTTCTATCATGCGGGAAACGAGCTTCGCCTCTTCATGGGGCTGTTCCTCACCGACATGCCGAGCTACATGGCGCTCGGATTCGAGTGTCGCGACGTTCATATCGGTCCCGCCCCCAACGAGCACTACACCAAGCTCTACGTCTTTCAGGAGACCGACGGGCCGAAGGCGACAACCGGCCCGTACCGGTTCGGACGCAACGGCAACCTCTTCCGTACCGTTACGCGCATCCGACTCTTTGCCGAGGAGGTTCTGCCTGAGATTTCCGGGGCCCCGTGTCGCTGGCTGGTCCCCCCGGATGCCACCGCCGGGCAGGCACATTGTGCCTGGACCCAGGCGCAAGAGCCGCGCTACCTCTTTGTCGCCAACGCCGATACCTCTCGGGCGGTGGAGAACTTCAACATCCCCGCCGGGCCGGCGCCTGCGCCCGACGCGACCCTGATACCGGTCTTCTCGACGGTCGAGGGACTCACCGATGCCGAGCTTGCCGCGCCGGGAAACGGCCGTGCATTCCGGATTCGGCGCCTCGAGCCGGGAGAAGGGCGCGCGTATCGCATCGCATAAGACAAAGCGTTATGCTAATATATTGCGCGTGGAGCACCGAACAGCCGGCCCCGACACCGACGAAGCCGCCGCCGAAGCGTCCGCGGCGGCGCTGTGCGATGATACGCTTACGGCCCTGCTCGGCCGGGTAAGCCGCACCTTTGCCCTGTCGAATCGCCGCCTGCCGAGGCCGCTTCGCCGCGCGATGACCGTCTCCTACCTCCTCTTCCGTGTCTCCGACTATCTCGAGGACAACTCCGTTATGAGCCCGGCGCGAAAGGTGGAGCTGTTGAACCTCTGGGAGCGGGTTCTCAGCGGCCGGGGCGGGGAGGATCGGCTCCGACGCGAGCTCGAAGCCCTCGAGGACGATGACCCGGAAGCAGAGGTCGCCCGCCGGTTCCCCGAGCTGACGCGGAGTCTGGTGACACTGGGCGAGGCATCGGAGAACGCGGTGCGACGCCGGGTATGCGAAACGACGCGTGGGATGGCACGGCGACAGCTCCAGGGTCCGATCGTGGAAACCGAGGCCGATCTCGACGAGTACATGCATGACGTCGCCGGCATCGTGGGCTACCTCATTACCGAGGTCTTCTCCTCCCTCGACCGCCGACTCGCACGACGCCGGTCGACCATGATGGCGCCTGCGCGCGAATACGGGTTGGGCCTGCAAACGGTGAACGTGCTTCGCGGGCTGCGGAAGGACTACGCGCGGGGATGGCTCTTCGTGCCACGGAGGTACCTGGAGGAGCTCGGCCTCAGTCCGCGGCAGTTCTTCTCACCGCGGTACGGTGAGCGGTCCATGGAGGTCATACGGCGTCTTGCGGAGAAGGCCGGGCATCATCTGCGTGAGGGGCTCGGCTATGTGCAGCAGATTCCTCGACGCCTGCATCGGGTGCGGCTCGCGACCATGTGGCCGCTTCTCTTCGCCGCCCGCACCCTTGCGGTGACCCGCGACAACCGGGACGTGCTGCTCTCCGAGGCAAAGATGTCACGGGCGGATGTGGAGCGCATCGTGCGCCGAACGACGATATTCGGGTGGTCCAACCGGTGGCTTGCGCGCTATCACGAACAACTGCTGCGCGGGGACGGCGTCTGAGGGGCCGCTCTCCGCGGACGCAGGTCAGTCTCACGGGCCGCTCTCCGCGGACGCAGGTCAGCCCGGTCGCCGGCTGAAGCCGACTCAGCGCAGGAACTCGCTGTAGTGGATGGTGCCGCGGTCCATCATGCGCGAAAGCCGTGTCTTTACCCACGTACGGATCGGTGCGCGGCTCGCGGGAATGAGGATCGCAAAACCGAGGATGTCGGTGAGGACGCCGGGGGTGATAAGCACCGCCCCGGCCACCACGAGCAACAGCCCGTCTATGAGCCGATCGGCCGGGAAAACGCCCTGTTGCATCTGCATCTGAATCTCGTACCACACGCGCACGCCCTGCCGGCGGGCAAGCCCGGCGCCGACAACGCCGGTCACCAGCACAATTGCAATCGTCGAAAGCGCCCCGATGAGCCGGCCGATCTTGATGAGAATGTAGAGCTCTACGATCGGGATGGCGGTAAACAGTACCGCAAGTCTGAGAAACATCACCCACAGGCTACCACATGAGACGGGAAAAAGGGAACGGTGCCCTCAGTAGTTCTCCTGTTCCTGCTTCCACTGCTCGAAGGCATTCTGCTCATCTTCCCACCACGCGTCGAAGTCACCACGGACGACGCCGTCAAAATCGTTCCACGGCGAGCTGCGCTCCTCGAAGTAGGTGTGCCGCGCGCCCGACTCGGCTATCGCGCCGTCGGTGAAGCGCCCGGTGTAGCTGCGACCGTCCGCCCAGGTGTAGGTGCCGCTGCCGTGAAAGAGCCCGTCGCGGAACTCACCCTCGTAGCGGTCGCCGTTTGTCATGCGGAGCACGCCCGCTCCGTGAGGCTCTCCGTCCCTGAGCTCTCCCCTGTAGGTGCCTTTGGCGAACCGCAGCGTGTCGGATGACGCGGCGGGATCCGCCGCGGGCTCGGCGGCCGTTGAGTCGGCGGTCTCGGGCGGAGCGAGTGCAAGGACGCGGCGTGCGCTATGCACGCGCCGGCTCCAATACCGGGCCGAAAGGGGGGTCATCGTGACGCCGCGTTCCGGTCCGTCGGAGACCGCGTGGATGATGGTGTCCTGTCCGATGTAGATGGCGACGTGTGAAATAACGTTCGGGTCGGGACCGGTTGTGAAGAACAGAAGATCCCCGGGGCGCACCTCGTCCACGCGAACGGCCTCGCCGAAACGCGCCATCGCACGGGAGCTTCGCGGGAGGTCGGGGACGTGGGGCCGGTAGATGTAATTGACGAAACCGCTGCAATCGAAGCAGTCCGGGCTCGCGCTTCCGAAACAGTACCCGCTTCCCAGATAGTTCTGGGCGGGGGCGACGATCTCCGCGGGTACATCGAGTGCGGCGGCCGAGGCGGTGACCGAAAGAAGCAGGGCGAGGGTGGCCGCCGCCGAGCGCGCAGCACGTGAAGCCCTCGCGTGGGGTGCGAAAAGCGTGGGGCGTCTTCGCATGGTGGTCCTCCTCCGAACAGCAATGCTCATCTGCGCCAGAAGAATGGGGTAAACACGATCAGAACGGTGAACACCTCCAGCCTGCCGAGCATCATGACAAAACTCAGAAACCACTTGATGTAGTCCTGGTAGAAGCCATAGTTCTCCGCCGGACCTACGAGCCCGAAACCGGGCCCGATATTGCCGAGTGTCGCGAGCGCCGTGGCGAAGCTGCTCAACAGCCCGTACCCGCCGGACGCGACAACGAATGTCGTCACGAGGAGAACCGTCACGTAGAGGAAAACAAAGCCGGCGATGGCGTAGACGATATTCCTTTGCACGGTCTCCCCGTTGAGCTTTACGCCGAAGACGCCGCGAGGGTGGAGAAGGTAGCGCATCTCGATAAAACCCTGCTTCACGAGCGTCACCACCCGCACCACCTTGATGCCGCCGCCGGTCGAGCCCGCGCAGCCCCCGACAAACATTAGTATGAAAAGCATCGCCTGTGATACCGCGGGCCACGTCGCATAGTCGGCGGTGACATAGCCGGTTGTCGTCAGGATGGATGCAGCCTGGAACGCCCCGAAGCGGAGACTGGTCCCGAGGCTGTCGTAGGTTCCCGCGGCATGCAGCCCGAGCGCCACCACGAGAGATCCGCCGGCGAATATCGCAAGATATGCCTTCAGCTCCGTGTCCCGCAGCATTGCCATGGGTCGCCCCGTGAGGAGCTTGTAATACATCACGAAGTTGATACCGGCCATCACCATGAACGCGGTGATGACGATGTGGATAAACGGCGAGCTGTAGAAACCGACGCTGGTGTTCTTCGGAGAGAATCCGCCGGTGGCAAGCGTACCGAAGGTATGCGTGAGCGAATCGAAGAGGTCCATTCCACCGAGGAGCAGGAGAATCGTCTCGGCGGCTGTAAGCGCGAAATACGTCAGCCACAGGATCTTCGCGGTCTCGGTGACTTTTGGGGTGATCTTGTCGACCGTGGGGCCGGGTGCCTCGGCCTTGAGGAGCTGCAGGCCGCCGATTCCCAGAATGGGGAATATCGCTACCGTCAGCACGATGATACCCATGCCGCCCAGCCAGTGGGTAAGTGAGCGCCAGAAGAGCATCGCCCGCGGCAGCGATTCGATGTCGGTGAGCACGGAAGCCCCCGTCGTCGTGAATCCCGACATGGTTTCGAAGAAGGCGTCTACAAACCGCGGGATGGCACCGGAGGTGTACAGCGGAACCGCCCCAAGCAGCGACACCAGTGCCCAGCTTGCGGCAACGAGGAAGAACCCGTCCCGCGTGGAGAGTTCGCTGTGCCCCCCTTTGGTCAGGATCAGGAAGCCGGAAGCCCCGGCGACAACAACCCCGATCGGCACCAGGAAGTGTCGAATCATCTCGCTCTCGTCGTAGTACCAGGCCACCACGACCGGCGCGAGCATCAGAGCGGCGACGGTGAGAAGCAGGAAAGCTATGACACGAAAAACCAGCTTCGGGTTCATGGCACGAGCAGGATGCTACACTATCGTGCCGTCCTTTGTCTGCATTTTCGGATGTTCCGAACACCCCGTGGCGGCGTGGTTGTCGCCGCTCTGTCCCGTGAGTAGGCTGTAGTTGAACGGAGGCACCTATGCCGGAGTTACCGGATGTTGAAGTATTTCGCCGTTACCTCGTGCGTCACGCCGGCGGCGCGGACATCGTGGAGGCCGAGGTTCGCGATTCGCGGTGTCTCGATGATATCGCCGTCAACCGATTCGAAGAGCTTCTCGCCGGTACGCAGTTCGGCCAAACCCGTCGCCACGGGAAGCACCTTTTCGTCGGGCTGAAGCCCGATCGGTGGCTCGTGCTTCACTTCGGAATGACCGGATTTCTGCAGCGCGTGTCGCACGACGAAGATCCGGATTACTCCCGGATCGCCTTCCACCTCGCGGGTGGCGGGGCGCTGCACTATATCCTCAAGCGCATGCTCGGGCGCGTCGGGATCACCGGTTCACCCGAGACATTCATCGGCGAGCACGACCTCGGTCCCGATGCCCTCGAGCTCGATTCCGACGCCTTCGATGAGCTGCTGCAACTCGCGAGGGGCGGGGTGAAGTCGCTGCTGATGAACCAGGCACGAATCGCCGGTATCGGCAACATCTACTCCGACGAGATGCTCTTCCAGGCGGGTATCCATCCCGGCGCCCGCTGTGGTGACCTCGACGCCGAGGCCCGCGGCAGGCTCGACGTGGCCCGACAGGCGGTTCTCGAGACCGCTATCGAGCGAGAGGCGGATCCCGAGCGGCTCCCGCGGGAGTGGCTGATTCCCCACCGTGAAGCGGGTGGGCGCTGTCCCCGCTGCGGCGGCACCATCCGACGCGAGGTCATCAACGGACGCGGCTCGTACGTCTGCACCTCCCATCAGAAGCGTTAGGGGAGGAGGTCGGAGCCGCGGGCGACCTCCGGCGAGGTGCCGAAGAAGCTCTGGAGGAGACCGGTAAGCCGTAGCTCGAGCATCGCAAAGGAGAAGAAGCGCCGGGCAATCTCGAAGTTGCGGTCGGTCATCGTCTCGCGGGCGTCTCGGTCGAGCAGCAGTGTGCGGACGCGGGAAACCGCCTCGCGGGTAAGGAACCCGTCTATTGCGACCGTCTCGAACCCCTTCGGCTCGATGTCGACCACGTAGACGGTGTAGCGGTTTACCAGGAGCGGCTTTCGGAAGTAGATCGCCTCGAGGAATGCGTTGCCGAAGCCTTCGTAGAGGCTCGGATAGGTGATGAGATCTGCGTGGGGGTAGACATCCCACAACGTGTAGAGCTTGCGTCCGTCGTCGTCGAACTTCCGCGCATCGTGCAGCCTGTTGGCGAGCAGGTGGATCTCGATACCCTGCTGCGCGGCGGTATCGAGCAACCAGTCCTGATAGTCGGTGCCTTCGTCGCCGGCCGAGTGGGAGATGAGAAGCTTCACGTTGGGCAGGTCGAGCTGCTTGACGAGATAGATCGCCTGCTCGATTCCTTTGCGCGATACCACTCGGGTAGGCTGAAGAATGAGTATGTCGTCGCCCGAGAACCCGAAGCTCTCCCGGAAGTCGCTGTTGAACTCGTCGAAGCCGGTGCGGGGCGCATCGAAGTCGATCACATTGTAGATCATCGTCGATGTGAGTCCGCGACGGGCCGCGAGCTCGCGCTGAATCATCGAGTTGATCACCACGTGACGAATCGAGGGAAGGTCGGGCGGAAAGGCGGACTGGAGGATGTCCTGCACCGCGTTCAGCAGAAAGCGGGATCGCTCCCACCACATGTCATGGTGGTGAGCGATTGTCGGAATGCCCGTCTCGGCGATGACTTCGGTAAGGGCGACTCCGAGTGGAATATGCATCGGTATGGACAGGGCGTTCTGCGGCACGAGCACGTCGATGTCGAAGCGCTCGAGGAAGTCGTAGAGGCGATCCTTGAGGTACTCAGCCGACGCCGCGATGGTGTTCGTGATTCGGCGGCTTCGCACCTGTGTGCCGAAGATGAGATTGTTCAGTGCGAGGTTTTCCTCGGTGTTGAAGAACGCTTCCGGTACCGGCATGCTCCGCTCGGAGTCGGTATCCAGCACGCCCGCGAACCAGAAGGATTCGTGCCCGAGGCGCGCGAAGACGTCCGCCCATTTTCGCGCCTCGAGCGATACGCCGTCGGTACCGGCAAATCTCGTCGATACGAACCCGATGCGTTTTGTATCCACGTCAGCCCGACCCTCACTTCACCGTTTCATCACTGTAGCATGACTGTATCAAGAATCGCCGGTGTCGACCATGAGATGTATTGCATTGACGATGTCCTTCGCGGTGGTGTTCGTCTCCAGGTCGCCGGAACGCGCCGCGGTGCGCCACCTGCGCCGCCGCGCAGACGCCCTCGGTGCGGATGATCTCGATTGCCGAACCGGGTGACGAGGCGTCGAATCTGCGCGACAATAGGGTCATGTGCACAAAAGGAGGATTCCGGCAGATGTCGGACAACGAGCGGTTCGCGCCCGCGGTGCCCTGGGTGCTGTTTCTCATCATGATGGTGTTCTTCGCCGTGTTCCCGCGCCTCCTGCTGGCGCCGCTGCTGCTGCGGATCTCATCAGGTCTGGGCATCGAGTACGGGCGGGCATCCGGCTTCTTTCTGACCGCGGCCTTCGGTTTTACCTCGGGGCTGTTGGCATCGGGCTTTGCCGCGAAGCTCTACACCCACCGCTGGACGATCGTGGGCAGTGTGGCGTTGACGGGAGTCTCGTTTCTCGCGCTCTCGATGGTGCAGACCGTCCTCGCCTTCCACGTGGTGCTGTTCGCGGGCTCCTTCGGCAACGGTCTTTATCCGGGCTCGGGAGTCGCCTCGGTTGCCGCGCTGGTGCCGGATCACCACCGGGGCAAGGCGCTGGCCATGCACGAGGCCGGGCCGAACCTCGCGTTCATTCTCGCGCCGATAATCGCAGCCTTCATCGCCCCGTTGGCGGGGTGGCGCGGGGTATTCGCGCTCACCGGCGCGGCGGCGCTCGTTGCGGCCGCGGTGTTCGCCGCATTCGGGCGCGGACACCGGGAGAGTGGTGAGCCGCCGCACTTCGAGAATATCAAGTTGTTTCTGCACAGCCGTGATTTCTGGATCACCGCCACCCTGTTCGCCGTCGTTGTGAGCACGGCGGTCGGCGTATTCTCGATGCTGCCGACCTTCCTCGTCGCCGAGCACGGTCACTCGGAGCAGTTCGTGAACACGCTGGTCGGTGTCTCCCGCATCACCGGCTTCGCGGCGATCTTTATGGCCGGGGCGCTCTCGGATCGCTTCGGTTTCGCGGCCGTGGTGAGTGTCATCATGGGCGTGACCGGGGCCATGACGATTCTGATCGGGCTCACTCACGGCACGGTGCTGCTCGTGGCCGTGTTTCTGCAGCCGCTCGTCGTGCAGGGCTTCTTTCCTGTTGCGATTCGGGCACTCACCGACGCCGCGCCCGTCGCGGCACGCAATCTGGCCGTTGCACTTGCAATTCCTCTGGCAAATCTGGTAGGTGCAGGTGTAGCCCCGCGCGCATTCGGTGCGGTGGCGGCAGCGGGTTATTTCGAGACGGGCTTCATTGCCCTCGGAACACTCACCGTGGCGAGTCTTGCGCTGTTGCCGCTGCGACGGGCGAAACAGGCGAACGCCGGCGCCCCGGCCTGAGGAGAGAAGATGAGCGAGGCGTATATCAAGCAGGACACACCGTTCGTGGTGCCGACCGACGACGGCAAGCACATCGAAGAGCATTTCGGCATACCGAGTACCGGTATGAAGGACGTCAGCGTAGCCCGGATGGTGGCCCCGCCCGGTTGGTCGGAACCGGCACAGACTCCCGAGTTCGACGAGCTGACCCTGATGGTCAAAGGACGCAAGCGGATCATCGTCGACGAGGACGTGCTGGAGCTCTCCGCCGGAGAGTCTCTGCTGGTCCGCGCGGGAACGCGGGTACGGTACTCGAATCCCTTCGACGAGCCGGCGGAGTACTGGTCGGTCTGCCGTCCGGCATTTTCTCCGGACCGTGTGCACAGGGAGTGAGCGGTGTTCTGCCCGGCCGCGTCCGGCCTCAGGCGCCGCCCCTGTAGAACTTCGGTCCCAGCTCCGCCCACACCCGCTCGATAACGTCTCGCTCTCCGGACACCGTTAACGCGAGCCGCCGGAAGTGCAGGCTGCCGACGTTGACGGCGGGACGCTCCTCTATCGCAATGTGCCATCCGGGACCGGAGAACCCGTGCGGCTCGCTCACGCTTCCCTCGAGGGACCTGACGTAGCCCTCGGCGACCCATCGCGATATGTCACGGAACTCTTTTACAATCTTCATCGTGCCGATCCTAGCCGTTCGCCGGTGCCTCTGCAAGGCCGCGGTCCGTGCTATGATGCGGTCAAGCGACAATCGGGGGAGGTTTCCGTGAACGATGCGATTCATGCGGTGCTTGAGGCGATTCTATTCGGATCGGAGGAGCGAGAGCCGCTCGGCGGTGTCGACTTCGACCGCCTTGGTGAGACCCGGGTCGCGCGCCGGCTTTCGAGGCTTGCCGGACGTCTCGCCGGGCGCGGAGACGGCAGGGGCGACGG
>CAZWNS010000021.1:0-22002 GCA_964635245.1 uncultured Spirochaetaceae bacterium | reverse complement strand
GACGGCAGGGGCGACGGGCACGCAGCGGGCAAAGACGACGGGGTTGCGGCGTTTCTCGAAACCGCCGCGGAGCTGGCCCTTGCCGAGCTCGCCGATCTGCGGGACGCCGACTCCGCGTGGAGCGCCGCCCTCGACGAGGCTGCCGAGGCTGTTCGCGCCGGCCGCGTTCAGAGGTGGGGCGACGAGGCCCGCGAAGTTCTGTGGAAGGTGTTCTTTCCCGAAGGCGCCCGGTTGCTCCGCCGAACCGACGAGGCAATATCGGAACTTCGCGCCCGCCGCCGCATCGAGATCGAGGAGCTCAACGACAGCCCGCTCGCCGACCCCGTCGGTGAGATCCTCATCACCTCGAACGTCCTCCTGACGGTCCCCCATACCCGCGAGGAGATCGATACGCTACCCCACGGCGATGATGTGAAATCCCGCATCCGGCATGCCTGTGCGGAGGAACAACGCTACTACTACGACCATCCCATTCATATCGGGACGCCGCCCGAGAAGAACGAGGCGATCTACGGGTTGCGGGGCCTCAACGAGGCGGTCGGCTGGGAAAAGAAGTACCGAGGGGTCGACTCCGAGGCCCGTCTCACGGTCGTGCTCAGTCTATCGGTGACGCACGATGGTCTCCACGAGGTCGGACGCGACTATCTCGCCGAGGAGATACGGCGGGCGGGTCCGTTCGAGCATCTCGAGGTATATCTCTTCACCGAGGTGGACTGCCGCCGCATCGTGGAAGAGGTGCTCGCGCCCTACCTTTCCGCCGACGCGCTTCAGCCGGTTGCGGATGTGTTCGGCGTGGACGGTGAGTACGGCAGACACTACTCCTTTTTGAAAGCCGTCGCGGCGTTCTGGCAGGCCTTCGTCGATCCGCGCATTCGCGCGACGTTCAAGATAGATCTCGACCAGGTGTTTCCCCAGCGCGAGCTCGCCGAGCAGACCGGCGCGTCGGCCTTCGAGCACTTCAAAACGCCGCTGTGGGGTGCACGCGGGGTTGATCGTGAAGGAAACCGGGTGGAGCTCGGGATGATCGCCGGTGCGCTCGTGAACGAAAAGGACATCGGTACCGGCGTGTTCACCCCCGACGTGCCGTTTCCCGAAGAGATCCCGGCGGGTGAGGCTGCGGTGTTCTTCAACAGGCTGCCGATGGCGGTGAGCACACGGGCCGAGATGATGACGCGATACGGCACCGGCGCGGAGAGCGTGGACAGCGGCGGCGAGAACTCCGCCCCGGACGGCCGCCGCCGCTGCATCGAGCGCGTTCACGTAACCGGCGGCACGAACGGCATCCTCGTGGACCACCTCAGACGCTACCGGCCGTTCACCCCCTCCTTCATCGGGCGCGCGGAGGATCAGGCCTATATCCTGTCGGTGCTCTACGCAGAACGGGAGGGGAGTTTCCTGCGCTACGTGCACGAGCCGGGGCTTATCATGCGTCATGACAAGGAGGCCTTTGCCGGTGAGTCGATCGCCGCGGCCCGTACGGGACGGTTCATCGGAGACCTTGCGAGAACCTACTACTTCACACGCTACGCCGAAATCCTGCCCTGGGGCCTGGAGAAGACGAAATCACAGATCGATCCGTTCACCGGCAGTTTCGCTACACGACGCTGCTTCAGCGTGATCGTGCTGCGGCTGGCGCTGCACGCGGCCCACCTCGTTTCCGCCGGGCGGGAGGAGGAGGCATCCGGCGTCCTGCGCCTCGCCGCACGCAAGCTCGACCCGCTGTTTCGCGACCCCGCCGGCGAGGAGGTCCGCACACGCTACCTGTACGAGCGTGCGGCGTGGCAAAGCTTCTACGACGCTCTCGGCCGTGCGCAGGCCGGCTCCGTAGACGGTGCCGCTACAGACGGTCGAGAAGCAGGTCAACGTCTGACTCGACTACGAGTGCACGGCGTGCATCCGCGGCCATGAAGCCCTCGGCGACGACCTGCGACAAGAACGCGTCCAGCCTGTCGTAGTAGCCCTCGGTATTCAGCAATCCGATGGGCTTCCCGTGCAGGCCGAGAAGTCTCCATACCCAGGCCTCGAAGAACTCCTCCATGGTGCCGGGACCGCCGGGAAGGACGATGAAGGCGTCGGCGCCGGCCGCCATGGCCGCTTTGCGCTCGTGCATGTCCGCAACTACTTTCAGCTCCGAGAGCCCCCGATGTGCGACCTCACGCTCGACGAGGTGCCGGGGCATAACGCCGACGACCCGTCCGCCGGTGGTGAGGGCGGCGTCGGCCACCACGCCCATGAGCCCAACGTTGCCGCCGCCGTAGACAAGCTCTATCCCGCGCTCTGCAAGCGTGCGTCCGAGGTGATCGGCAGCCTGCCGGTAGGCCTCATTGTGTCCGGTATTCGAGCCGCAGAATACCGCGACCGCCGCGAGCGGGGTCGCCTTTCCGTGTACCGCCACCTACTGCCGGTCCTCGGGCGTGAGCAGCCCCGCCGCCATAAAGCCGCCGTCCACGTCGATGTTGTGCCCGGTGATGTATGAAGCCTCCTCGGAGGCGAGGAAGAGCACCGCGTGGGCGATCTCCTCAATGGTCCCGTAGCGCTGCTGGGGGATCTGGGCGTAGTAGCGCTCGCGCTGGTAGCGGGTGTGGACCTGCCTGGTGAGCTCGGTTTCGACCGGCCCGGGAGAGACGGCATTTGCCCGGATGCCGCGCGAGGCGAGCTCGATGGCCATCTGTTTCGTCAGGTGGATGATGCCGGCCTTCGTGGTTCCGTAGACCGTGCGTCCCGTTCCCGCGCGGCTGCCGGAGATCGACGCGATATTCACGATCGATCCGCCCCCGCTCTCCGTCATGGCGCGGGCGGCGTGCTGGCTGCAGAGAAAGGTCCCGGTGAGATTGATCGCCATGGCCTTGTTCCACAGGTCGAGCGGCGTGTCGATAAACGGCGACTGCGTCCCGATGCCCGCGCAGTTCACCAGTATGTCGAGGCGCCCGCCGGTGGCGTCGAGTACCTCCGCGAACAGCTTCTCGATTGACGCCGGGTCGGAGACATCGGCGACGAGCCCGTGGGCCTTCTCTCCGAGGGCATCGGCGGTGGCTTCCACGGTTTCTTTCTGCAGATCAACGAGGAATACCTCCGCGCCCTCCTGCAACATGAGCTTTCCGATACCTTCTCCGATTCCGCGTGCACCGCCGGTAACGACGGCGATCTTTCCATCCAGGCGCATGAGTTCCTCCTCGAGTTATCGCATATGTGTGTGGCGTCACTATATGCCGCGCGGGGGCCGTGTGCAACCGCGATGCGTGCCGCCGTCGAATGCGTGCTGCCGTCGAACGGAGCTCCGCCCGCAGTGGCCAAACCCATCAGCGACCTGTATACTGGGCGACCTCGAGAGGGTTCGCCATGACACGAGAACAACGCATTTCAACCATTCGTGAGACGCTTGGCAGCCGCATCGTCTTCCTCGACGGTGCAATGGGCACGATGATACAGGCCCACTCCCTGGAGGAAGAGGACTTCCGCGGAGAGCGTTTTGCCGATTTCACCGCCGAAGACGGAAGTCCCGTCGACCTGCGGGGTAACAACGATCTGCTCAACCTCACGCGGCCCGATATCATCGGCGGCATTCACACGCAGTTTCTCGAAGCCGGCGCCGACATCATCGAGACGAACACCTTCAACAGCACGGCCATCTCGCAGGCCGACTATCACATGCAGGAGCTCGTACACGAGCTCAACGTCGAGGGCGCCCGTATCGCCCGCGCCGCCGCGGACGCCTTTACCGCGAAGACGCCCGAGAAGCCGCGGTTCGTGACCGGTGTTCTCGGCCCCACCAACAAGACGCTGTCCATATCACCTGATGTAAACGATCCCGGGTTTCGCGATGTGACCTTCGAACAGGTTGTCGGTGCCTACGCCGAGGCGCTGCGGGGCCTGATCGAAGGCGGGGTCGACCTCGTACTGATCGAGACCGTCTTCGATCCCCTCAACGCCAAAGCCGCCGTCTACGCGGTGAAGACCTTCGAGGAGGAAACCGGCATCGAAGTTCCCATCATGATCTCGGGTACCATCACCGACCAGAGCGGCCGCACCCTGACCGGGCAGACCGCCACCGCGTTCTGGTACTCGATGGAGCACGCCCATCCCATCAGCTTCGGGCTCAATTGCTCCCTCGGCGCCGATCAGTTGCGGGAATACGTCGCCGAGATCAGCGAGGTCGCGCATGTGCCCGTCTCCGCCCACCCGAACGCCGGGCTGCCGAACGAGTTCGGCGAGTACGACCACAGCCCGGAGTTCATGGCCGGGGTGCTCGGCGAGATGGCCGATGAGGGACTGCTGAACATCGTCGGGGGATGCTGCGGATCGACCCCCGAGCACGTGCGCCGGATCGTTTCCGCCTGCGAGGGAGCGGCGCCACGGCCGGTGCCCGCGCGGCGGGCGGGCGTGACCTTTTTCAGCGGTCTCGAGCCGCTCACGCTCGGCCCCGACAGTCTCTTCGTGAACATCGGAGAGCGGACCAATGTGGCCGGATCGCGGAAGTTCAACCGCCTCATTCAGTCAAAGCAGTACGAGGAGGCGCTCGAGGTCGCCCGCGACCAGGTCGAGAACGGCGCGCAGGTCATAGATATCAACATGGACGACGCCATGCTCGATTCGGCCCGCGAGATGGAGATCTTCCTGAACCTCGTCGCGAGCGAGCCGGACATAAGCCGGGTTCCCATCATGATCGACTCCTCCAAGTGGGAGGTCATCGAGCGGGGCCTTCGCTGCGTGCAGGGAAAGAGCATCGTGAACTCCATCAGCCTCAAGGAAGGCGAGACGCCCTTCCTCGAGCAGGCCCGCAAGATCCGAAAGTACGGCGCCGCAACGGTCGTCATGGCCTTCGACGAGGAGGGGCAGGCGGACAGCATGCAGCGCAAGGTAGAGATCTGCTCCCGCGCCTATCACCTGCTCGTCGATAAGGCCGGGTTCGTCCCCGAAGACATCATCTTCGATCCCAATATCTTCGCCGTGGGAACGGGCATCGAGGAGCACGCAAACTACGGCGTCGACTACATCGAGGCAACGAAGGAGATAAAGCGAACGCTTCCCGGCGCCCGCATCTCCGGTGGTGTCAGCAACGTCTCCTTCTCGTTCCGCGGCAATAACACCGTGCGCGAGGCCATGCATGCGGCCTTCCTCTACCACGCCGTCCACGCGGGCATGGACATGGGCATCGTGAATCCCGCGCAACTCGCCGTCTACGACGAGATTCCCCCCGACCTGCTCGAGCACGTGGAGGACGTTCTGTTGAACCGGCGCGCCGATGCCACCGATCGCCTTCTCGACCTGGCGGAGACCGTGGAACAGACATCGGGCGGGAAGGTGCAGGATCTCTCCTGGCGTGAGGGCAGTGTGGAAGAGCGCATCAGCCACGCCCTGGTGAAGGGGATAACCACGTATATCGAGGACGACGTCGAGGAGGCGCGCACGGCGCGCGAGCGGGCGCTCGACGTCATCGAGGGGCCGCTCATGGCCGGTATGAATGTGGTGGGTGATCTCTTCGGATCGGGAAAGATGTTTCTCCCGCAGGTGGTCAAGAGCGCGCGTGTGATGAAGCAGGCGGTCGCCTACCTCGAGCCGTTTATCGAGGAGGAAAAGCCGGCCGAGGGAGCTCCTGAAAAGGGAAAGATACTGTTGGCGACGGTGAAGGGGGATGTGCACGATATCGGCAAGAACATCGTGGGCGTGGTGCTTCAGTGCAACAACTACGACGTGATCGATCTCGGCGTGATGGTTCCCACGCCGGACATCCTCCAGGCCGCCCGGGACAACAGTGTGGACGTGATCGGTCTTTCGGGGCTCATCACGCCGAGCCTCGACGAGATGGTGCACGTGGCGAAGGAAATGGAGCGGGAGGGGTTTTCGGTGCCGCTTCTCGTCGGCGGAGCGACCACGAGCCAGGTCCACACCTCGGTAAAGATTGCACCACAGTACGCGGGACCCGTGGTCCACGTGAAGGATGCAAGCCTCGCGTCCGGGGTGGTCTCGAAGCTGTTGAACCGCGAGACCCGCGCGTCCTACGCGGAGGAGATATCCCGGCTCCATGAGAAGACCCGCGAGAAGCGCAAGGCCCAGAGCGCCGACGCCGAGTATCTTTCCATCGGTGAGGTGCGCCGGCGCCGCTTCTCACCCGACTGGAGCTCGTACGAACCGACGGTCCCCGGATTCACCGGCACGAGAGCTTTCGAGCACTATCCCATAGACGAGCTTGCCCGATACATCGACTGGGGCTTTTTCTTCTATTCCTGGCAGATGAAGGGCCGCTTTCCCGAGATTCTCGACGACCCCGAGCTCGGCACCGAGGCACGAACGCTCTACGAGGACGCACAGGCCCTGCTGCGCCGGATCATCGACGAGAAGCTCCTGTCCGCCCACGGCGTGCTGGGCTTCTGGCCGGCGAACGCCACCGACGACGACAACATCGAGCTCTACACCGACGACTCACGTGC
Source organism: uncultured Spirochaetaceae bacterium (assembly GCA_964635245.1). Taxonomy (GTDB): domain Bacteria; phylum Spirochaetota; class Spirochaetia; order DSM-27196; family PWMO01; genus JAAAOH01. The sequence goes on along the minus strand of CAZWNS010000021.1, from coordinate 15,574 downwards.
GGAGATCCGCGGCGTGATTCACACCCTCAGGCAGCAGAAGCGCAAGTCCGAAACGCCGTACTACCTTTCCCTCTCCGACTACATTGCACCGAAAGCAACCGGTGTGCGCGACTACATGGGCGCCTTCGCGGTGACCGCGGGCGACGGGCTGCACGCGTTGTCGGGTGAGTACGAGGCCGCGGGCGACGACTTTCGCGCCATTCTCTCGAAGGTTCTGGCCGATCGTCTCGCCGAGGCCTTCGCCGAGCGGCTCCACGAGCGGGTGCGCAAGGAGTTCTGGGGCTACGCCCCCGCGGAGAACCTCGATCTCGAGCAGCTGCTGCAGGTCGGCTATCAGGGCATTCGCCCGGCGCCCGGATATCCTCCCTGTCCGGATCACGCCGACAAGGCCATCCTCTGGGACCTGCTGGAGCCCGAGCGCTACGGGATGACGCTCACCGAAAGCTACATGATGGTTCCCGCGGCAAGCGTTTCAGCCTACCTGTTCATGCACCCCGAGAGTAAGTACTTTTCGGTGGGACGGGTGGCCCGCGATCAGGTCGAGGACTACGCCGCGCGCAAGGATATTCCGCGTTCCGACGCCGAGCGGCGGCTGCAATCCGTGCTCGCCTACGAGCCTGAGGAGTAGCGCCGGGCGCCGGACGGTTCAGGTGAACCTGCGGCGCCGCGGGGATCGCTACTGTGTGTGTGTGTGATGCCTACGCGTAGGTATCGACGTTCCGGCCGAGCATCGCGTCCTGTACCGGCTGCGTAGATCCTGAGTCGGAGCTTGCAAGGAGTTTCATGACGCCTTCTCCCTGCATCTCCTGCACGTTCATCGACTGCTTGAGCGCCGAAGTGTTGGCCTCCTGCGCCGTCTGCGCCTGAGTCATCGATGTGTATGACGATGTGATGGAATCTATCATATTTCAAATATAGCGCATCTTGGCGCTGCCATCAAGGCTCGATCGCCATCGTGCGCGCGCCATCGTGCGCGGTCACGTGTCGACGAGCTCGTCGCGGACGACACCCGCCTGCATCTTCAGGTCTTCGAGCTCGCGGATCCAGAACTGCTTCGTTCCCCAGTCCGGAAACTCTTTCCGGAACCAGTTGTCGCCGCGCTGCCGTGCCTGCCAGGCGAGAAAATGGATCATCCGCATGAACCGAAGCGGTTCGATCAGCTTGAGGCTGTCGCGGGGGAACTCGAGAAAGGTCTCGTACCCGTCGAGAAGCATCGTGAGCTCGCGGCCGCAGTCGGCGGCGTGGCCCGGCAGGAGCAGCCAGATGTCCTGGACGGCCGGACCGACCATCATGTCGTCGAAGTCGATCATGAGAAGCCCTTCGTCAGGGCGATCGAGGAGGTTGCCGCGGTGACAGTCGCCGTGGATCCGGTGAACGGGGAGTCCGTCGAAGCAGGGGGAGGCGAGGGAGAGAATCTCCTCCGCGGTCTCCCGGAACTCGCCGGCGAGGTCGGGGTGAATGAGGCGCTCGTCGGTGAGCTCCTCGACAAACGGCGCCGTCCAGCTCTCCGGGCGGCAGACGGGCCGGTGACCGGCCTCACGCCGGCGGCCGGCGACATGGCAGCGCGCAACGATACTTCCCAGGCGATACCACTGATCGTCCGTCTCCGCGTCAAAGCTTCGCCCGCCGCGTTTGGGAAACAGGGCGACGGGGAACTCGGTGACCTGCGTTGCGCCGGTTTCGGTTTCGGCCGTGACCTCGAGTGCGCCGAGGGTGTCGCCCTCGGCGTCGGGGATGGGAGCGACGACGGGAATCTCGGCGTCCGCGCAGTCTCGGAGAAACGCGTGCTCGTCCAGGATCGCATCCCGGCTCCAGCGGCCGGGCCGGTAGAACTTTGCGACGTACTCCTCGCCCTCGTCGGTGCGCACGCCGTACACGCGGTTTACGTAACTGGGGTATGAGCTGAGGGTGCCGTCGAGCCTCATGTCCCAGATCGATTCCACCGCCTGTATGGCGGCGTCGGGGGTCAGCATGTCGAATGAAGCGAGTTGATACGCCATGGCGACACAGTATGCGGGCCCGAGGGGTGGCAAGGGAAGAGGCGGCGCCCGCTTTACCTCGGGCCGGGTATCGTGTAAGTCTGTCGAAACCCATGAGTCACCACGGCGCCGCCCCGGTTTCCCGGTTCTTCATCTCCTGTCCCGGACACGTGGAGCAACTGCTCGCGGACGAGCTTCGCGGCATCGTCGCCGACTCCGGCTCCGTGATCCGGGAGTCCGCCGGCGGCGTGTACCTCGACGGAGGCCTCGAGGACGCCTACAGGGTCTGCCTGTGGTCCGCTCTCGCCGGTCGTGTGCTGGGTGAGCTTGCCACCGACGTCGTAGCCGACCGGGATGCGCTCTATCGCGCCGCCGCCGCGGTACCGTTCGAGCAGTATTTCGGCGTCGACCGCACCTTCGCGGTGTTCGGCCACGCCGCGCACCGGGAGTTTCGCGACTCCCGGCTTGCCTTTCTGGTGATAAAGGACGCGATAGCCGACCGATTCCGCGAGCGCCTCGGCCGCCGGCCCTCGGTCGATACCGAGGATCCCGACGTCCGCATCAACCTGCATCTCACGGAATCACGCATGCGGCTCTCCGTGGACTTCTCGGGAGAGAGTCTGCACAGGCGCGGGTATCGACGCGTCGCGACCGCCGCCCCGCTTCGGGAGAACACCGCCGCCGCGGTGCTCGAGCGCGCCGGGTGGGCGGCGGCGCTGTCGTCGTGGCGCCGGGGAGAGGCGCCCCGGCCGTTTCTCGCGGACCCGCTGTGCGGCTCCGGGACCATCGCCATAGAGGCGGCACGGCAGGCAATCGATATGGCGCCCGGCCTGCATCGCCCGGAGTTCGGATTCGAGCGGCTCGAACGCTACGATGAGGCGGCCTGGCGACGCCTGAAGGAGGAGGCGGGCGTACGGCTCGAGCACGGGCGTGAGGCGTGGAAGGCGGCCGGGGGGCGGATATGGGCCTCGGATGTCGACCCCGATGCGACGGAGGCGACCCGGGCCAACGCGGAGGCCGCCGGGGTCCTCGATATCCTCACGGTCGAGGAGGCGGACTTCGCGCGTCTGCGCCGGGGCGCGGTGCTCGGTGAGATCAACAAGGGCTTCGATCCCGAGGACGCCGCGGGCTGCTTCATCGTCACCAATCCGCCGTACGGACACCGGCTCGGCGGCGACGAAGACCGGGTACACCGACGGCTCGGCACATGGCTTGCCGAGCGCTTTACCGGCTTCCGCGCGGCCGTACTCGCGGATTCGAAGGAGCAGGCACGGGAGCTCGGATTACGGGCCGATCGTCTGTACTCGCTCTACAACGGGAACCTCAGTGTAGTCCTTGCGGTCCTCTCGCTTGAGCAATCAAACCGCTTTCGCCCGGCCGGAAACCGTGGTGCCGCCGGCGGGAGCCCGACGTCGGTGGGGCGCGGCCCCGCGACATCGGAGGATGCGACTCGTGGCGTGGAATCGATCATCAACCGACTTCGCAAGAACCGCCGCGCCCTCAAGCGCTTCCTCGAGCGGGAGGCGGTGACGAGCTACCGGCTCTACGATGCCGACATTCCGCAGTACGCCGCCGCGGTCGACGTGTACGTCGATCGCGAGGGGACGACGCGCGCGGTGGTGCAGGAGTACGCACCGCCGGCCACGGTCGACGAGCATGCGGCGGGTGAGCGCTTTGCCGAGCTCATCCAGGCGGTGCGGTCGTTTCTCGAGATCGGGCCGGAGGCGGTGTTCACCCGCGAGCGGCGCCGGCAGCGCGGTGCCGAGCAGTACCGCCCCCGGGCGCTCGGCGGCTCGGTCACGGCGGTGGTCGAGGAGGACGGGCTGCTGTTCGAGGTCAACTTCACCGACTACCTCGACGTGGGCCTCTTTCTCGACCATCGTCTTGTCCGGCGGAGGATTCGCGAGCGCGCCGGGGGAACTCGATTCCTCAATCTGTTTGCCTACACCTGCGCGGCAACCGTGCATGCCGCGGCGGGTGGTGCATCGCGAACGGTGTCGGTGGATACGTCTCATACGTATCTCGAGTGGGGGAAGCGCAATCTCGCACTCAACGGCGTCGGCGGTCCGGCCCACGAAATCGTGCGCTCCGACGGCCTTACCTTCCTGCGTCGGGGAAGGGATGAGTACGACCTTATGCTGATCGACCCGCCGTCGTTCTCCAACAGCAAGAGCCGCGAGAGCGATTTCGACGTGCAGCGCGATCATGCCGAGCTCCTGCGGGCGGCTTTGAAGCGGCTCGCTCCCGGCGGGGGTATTCTCTTCTCAGCGAACCTTCGATCCTTCTCTCTCTCCGACGAGGTCCGCGAGGCGGCGGAGATTATCGACCTCTCCGCGGAAACGCTTCCCCCGGACTTCGCCCGCAGCGCGAGGCGGCGGCATGTGTATCTCCTTACGCGGGCGGGGCGACGCCGACCGGCGTGACCCCGCCGGGGCAGTGGTGCCGGCGCTCTTCGGCCCTCGTCGAGGGCGCTGGTCTCGTCGCTGCGGTGTGCCGGAAGCCGCTGCGCCGCTCGGCGAGCCCGACGTGCGTTGGGCGGATCCCTTCAGGAAGTCCAGGACAAGGCAGTTCCAAGCGACGTATTCCGGCCGCCTGCCGGAATACGTCCTATAGTGGAAGCGGTTACCAGTTCTCTCTCTGTGGCCCTCTTAGAGGGTTTCGCTCCAGGCCTCAACCTCGGCCGGCATCCCGTCGGCGAAGACTCGTTCGGGCCGGCCGAAATCGTAGGGCAACGCGTTGGGAACCTTATCCTCGTCCCAGAGGGCAGGTTCGTTACTTACCAAAGGCGGTCCCGACAGGTCGATCTTGAAGTGTAGTGGCGCCGGTTCGAAGTACTCGGTGGTGAAATGAGCATTGCGGGATATGTCGGTACGGTAATGGGCGACGGCATCCTGCTTGAAGTGGGCCTTGGCCACATGAACCGCGGTCAGGGTTATATCGCTGCTGTAGGTATGGGGCGTCCGGGTCAGTTGAAATGACTCTTGATAGAGATAGGTCTCCCGGATACTCCCGTTCGGGTTGAGGTCCACGGGCATGTCGACGAAGCGGAACTTGACCGGCATCGATCCCGTCAGTTCCTGCGACAGCTCATTGAAGTTTACATCAAAGAGTTCCACGCGCACGGTATCGTGCGGTCCTACCCAACTGCCGATACTCCCCGCCTTCAAGGTGACGCCGGCAACACTCTCTGCTTCGATGCGCATGTTGGATGTATCGACGGTCTTATCGCTGGTGTTCTTCAGATAGGCGATGATCTTTGCCTGAGGATACATCCAGCGGAGCGTATACATGTGGACCATCCAGTACTCCATCTGCTGGCTGCCGCCGGAGCTCTCAACCGTTACCAGTCCGCCTAAGAGGCTGTTCGACTGCGGCGACGTACTCTTTCCCGGAAAGGGCAGGTAGATGGGGATCTCTTGAAGCTGTACCTCGGGTACCTCCAGTTCATAACGGATCTCCCACAGCCCCTCGCTCCGGGCACCTTCCTGTATGGAGATTTCGGCCGTCCAGTACTGGGTTACAGCCGTACTGTGTTCGGCAACCAGGGAAGGCGGCATGTAGTGACGGCCGCCGCCGCCGGAACCGGTCGTGGCGCACCCCGCGGTCAAGATACTCAAGACAACGATCAAGAAGCTCATGACGATCCTTCTTTTCACCTTTCGCACCTCCAACTCTTTTTCTAGATTATAGCAAGGTCTGTGGAGAAGTTTGTGTCAGGAAATTTATGGTTTGTGCTCTTTTTTTCATGTATACAGCCCCCACCTCGGACTAGACCGGCCTTGCCGCCGTCGCCGATCCCGTTTTCGATCAGGTTCTCCAGCGCACGGGCGAGTTCGCCGCCGGCCGGTGGAGGCGTACTGCGCTCTGGCTCGCTGCATCGCTGCGCCCGCCGCTCGCTGCACGCTCGCATTCCTCGCCAGGCCAAAGAGATAATCGACATGGTTGTCTTCACACCATTTCATCAACCACTCGCGCGCGAATCCGCTGTCACCGCGAACAATGATTCGTGTCGATGTTCGACCGGCGAAGCTTTGCCGCCGACAGATAGCCTTCCCGGAACATGTAGAGCGGCAGATAGCAGCAGCTGTTGTAGAAACTGTGGAAGACACCGTCCTTCCTGGTTCACGTGGATCGGGTCGTCGGTGGCATCCACATCGATGATGAGCTGCCCGGGTTCTCCCTCGCCGTTGTAGCGGGTCAGGAAGTGCTCGACGAAGAATCGCTCGATCGCCTCGGGGTTGTGGAAGATGCGGTGGTAGCGCCCCAGTCCTCCATCGACAGCAGGCTCGCTCTCAAGGCGCTGAAGCGTCGACTCGCCGGGAAGCGGCGAGTGGGTCGAATCGCAGCTGCCCATGGTCCTTGAGATCTTCGTAACCGAGGGACAACCCGTAGATTCGCTGCGCGACCAGTCGCTGCACCGGATGCTCGGCGTAGCCGGTGTCTCGCCGGTCGACGAAGCAAGCGGCGGAGTTCTCCGGTTACGTGACTCTGTAGATCAACCTTGCGAAGAAGCAGCCGCCGGCGTCCGAGGTAATCGTTCCACCGTCGAATGAGGCTACGAACTCGCGACATCCAAGGTCTTGAAAACAAAGCCGTTTCTCTGCACGCTGCTGAAGAGACATCGGTCCGCACCTGCTGGACTATGTTATTTGTGAGGTATCCGGGTGAGCTCACAACCAGAGCAGATTGAATACCACTGCCAGTATCACCGAAGACGCCAGTGAAAACACAATGCCCGCCCTGGCCATGTCGTAAGACTTGAAGTAGCCTGCCGCGTACACGATTGCGTTGGGCGGCGTATTGGCCGGCAGCATGAATGCACAACACGATGCCATGCCGCCCACAATTGCAAACATAACCGGGTTAAGCCCCAGGAACCCCGCGAGGCTTATGGTAACCGGAACGAAAGTTGACGAAGTTGCCGTCAGACTCGAGAAAAGCGTAATGCTGAGCGTAGTGACGAATGCAATCACAGTCACCACGACCAGCACGCTTGCGTCCGACAGAACCGTTGACAAAACGTCAGCGATTATCTGTACCACGCCGGTACTGTCCAAGCCTGCACCGAGCGACAGTCCTCCCCCGACCAGAATGAAGATGTCCCAGCCGATCTGGGGGACTGTCTCCTGCCAAGTCACCACACCGATAACCGGCGCGACAAACATGAGCGCGATCAACACTGAAGCGATGTAGAGCCATCCCGGGATTAGCGGAAGGAAAGAATCGGCGGTCCACATCAGCACCGCAATCACGAACAGCACCAGCACTTTCTTCTGGCTGCGGTTCATCGGTCCCAATGCAGTCAGCTCCTCTTTAACCGCTCGTGTTCCCCCCTCGATACGCTTGACTTCCGGCGGGTACATCCGAAGCAGGATAAGGCAGCCGATCGGGATCAGCAGGATTACCACCGGCAGCGCGCGAAGCAGCCAGAAGAGAAACGTGACCTCGAAACCGGTAAGCTTGTTAATGAAGCCGATTGTAATCGAGCTCGCCGGCGTTCCGGCCGGTGTACCCATGCCGCCTATATTGGCCGCGTAAGCAATGCCGATCATCATCACCTTGCCGAGATTGCTGCGGCCGGTTTCCTGATTGACCATGTGGACGATGCCCAGAGCGATTGGCATCATGATGGCAGCCGAGGCGGAGTTGGAGATCCACATTGACAGAAACGCCGTGGCGATCATGATACCCAGGGTCAACAGGTCCGTACGCTCTCCCATGGCGGCAACAATGTTCAGACTGAGCCTGCGGTCCAGTCCGTACTTGGAGAGACCGGCGGCCATTGTGAACCCGGCGAAGATGATGCTGTTGACCGGTGTCGCGATATGACGAAGCCCCTCTCCAATGCCCTGTATGCCGAACAACGCTTGCAGGAGAATAACCACCAGTCCGGTAAGTGCGATGGGAATGCACTCGGTAATCCAGAACACCGCCGCCACTACCGTGATCGCCAGCATGATCAGCGCGTCCTGCGAAAACTGCGGTGGAAACGGCAGCAACGGTATCGGTGCGGCGATCATCAATGTGACGATAATCGTCGTTAACTGGCGGTACTGCCTGTTCATGTTACCCGCACCTGTCCTGCCTGACTGATACTAGCCCGGACCGGAATCGCCGTGGCTTGAGCTCTCTCTCCCCGCGCGATGACCCGATCGAATAGCAAAGAAACCACCAGCAGATAGGTCGAGGGGACGTCTACGGCAAGGGCAAAGTCGGAGGTACCCTCCCGAATACGACTCAGATTGTCGAGCCCGGCGCCACTCTCAATTATAAAAGCCTCCACGTCGTCATAGGAGTTGTTGACCGCGTTCGCGGCCGCTACTGCCCATGCATATTCGAGCGAGGCCGCCGACGTACTCCCCATGTTCAGGTAAGTAACCTCGTATCGGGCTCCTCCGGCAGCCTCTCCGATCAGCTGTACCGCCTGTTGGCAATCCTCGACCAGTATCAGTCGTCCTCGTCGCCCCCAGATCGCTTCTGCTCCTGTTAAAGAGCTAGAAGAGCCCCCGTTTCAGCGAGGGCTTTGTCTTTGTCTCCGAGGTCCAGCATACCCTCAGCCGCCTGTTTCTTCCAATAGTGAATCGTGGCGGCACGTACTCCGGTCTCTCCACCGACCGCGGCAACCGACTTTTCATTCGGCGGGAGAATTCGCTTGATGATCGCCGCCTTCATCCCAGAACTGTATCTCACTGATGACTCCTTTCTCCTCCAGAAGCGGCGTCATCTATGTTACCACAGTGGGCCTCTGAGCTTCTCGCTCATCGCCACAAGTCGCGGATTACTCGGCGACTTGCCGCGGGAACGTCCTCGCTGAGGGCGAAAATCATAGCGCCGTTCTCCGGCATCGGCGGTGCTCACCGTCACGTAAAGACCAACCTCGCCCTCGAGTTGCGAAAATGCTTCGGCGCTCGCGTAGCCGCCGCCTGCGCGTTGTGGCCTTGCGTCCAGGAGTCTCGGCGACTCTTGCGAATGGGGCTGCTGTCGGCGTCGGTGAGGTTGATCGGCTTGTCCTCACGCGGCCGTTTTGTTTCACCGTCGTCGCTCTTCCCACCGCCGCCGCCGGGTGCCGGCCTCCGATCCTTCGCTGTCGGCGGTCAGCTTCGCCTCCGGCTCTTCTGCCCTATCGGAGCGCACGCTGCGGTGCTTGCTCGCATTTGCCTTCATATCGGTACCGCTCACGCTCACCGTTTCCACCTCCAACAGGCCCATCTCACGGGAGAGCTTCAACACGTGCTTGAATGCCGCGGTGATCGCCCCGCCGTTACGACGCCGGAAGCTGCAGATCGTGTCATGGTCGGGGTGGGTCTGACCGGTGATGTAGCGCACCGCCACGTTGTGCCACGTGGCCCGCTCGATGGGCCGAAAGCATGTGCGGGGGATACTGCGCCGAGCCCGTACCGCGATAGTTCACCTCGAAGCTCGCCTGGGGAATTGCCTCCACCGCTTCGAGCACGACATGCACCATATCGTCGGCCGCCACCCATTCGCGCAGGTCCGGCGGCAACATCATCGGGGTATCTCGATCAACGTTTACAAAGCGCTCGCCCCTGCCACGAGAACTCTACCTGATCATTTCATCAATGAAGATTCCCGCCGCCGCGCCGATCGCGTCGGCTTGGCAAGTCCGACAGGCTTCTAGGCCGCAACGGCGCGCTGCGTCGGCCGCCAGGCGAACCACCCCATGAGGATCAGCGCAGCCAGTCCCACCAGGTCGGTGACCAAGGACGGGTAGATCAGCAGTACGGCCGAGAAGCCCGCCACCAGCCGTAACCAGGCCGGGAGTTCCCGATGCCAGTGCCCCTCGACCGCCGTAGAAAGCATGAAGACGCCAACAAAGGCGCTGATCATCGTCCAGACCGTGGAGAATCCGGCGTTTATCAGCAGCAGTTCCGGTGCGAAAGCGAAGAGGAAGGGCACGAGAAAGCCCGCTAGGGAGAGCTTCATCGCGATGAAGCCCGTACGGTTCGGATCACCGCCGCTGATGCCGGCACCGGCGAATGCGGCGAGTGCTACCGGCGGGGTGATGTTGGCAAAGATCCCGAAGTAAAAGACGAACATATGGGCCACAAAGATCGCCGTCTCAGGGCTGCCCATCACCTCCCGAAAGAGGGGCGTCCCCAGCAGTATCGGCGCAGCCATGGTGCTGGTGATGATATAGGTCGGGATACTCGGCAGACCCATCCCCAGCACGATAGAAGTGATCATCGTTAGTACCAGGGTCATGAGAAGCTGGACGATCGGGAACGCGAGGCGGCTCCCGGCGTTAATCACCCAGTTGGCAAGGTCGATAGCCACACCCGTCTGGGTGGATACTCCAACGACAACACCGACGCAGGCGCACGCAAGGGCGACGCCGACGGTGGAGCGAACTCCGTGGTCGATGGCGAGGGTGACCGTCGCCAGCCCCGAGGACTGATCCCGGACCGATCGGAAGGCGTAGTTCAGTACCACCGACCCGACGATGATGAACGTCAGAATCGGCAGCGCGAAGGGCAACGGAAAGGTGCCGTTTCTCAGGAGAGATGTGAGGCTTGGGGAGAAAACGAGGCCCACCACCACCGCGGTGATCCCGTAGAGAAACTTCGGGGTAGCGGTAATGATCACCACGCTCATGATCGACCAGAACGCGGCGAAAATCGGCGTCCTTCCGCTGAAAAGGAGCCATACAAGCACCAGGATCGGGAAGAGCAGGTATCCCCGCAGCCGCAACACCTCGCTGAGACGCGGCAGTTGATCCTTCGGCAGTCCCTTAAGCCCCCGCCGCTTCGCCCGGAGGTGGACCTGCATCAGCACGCCGAAATAATACAGCAATGCCGGAACGATGCCGGCAAGGGCGATCTGCAGGTAGGGAATGCCGAGATTCTCGGCCATAATGAAGGCAGCGGCCCCCATGATCGGCGGCAGGATCTGGCCACCGACACTGGCGCTCGCCTCGACGGCACCGGCGAAGTCCTTGTTGTACCCCACTTTCTTCATGAGCGGGATCGTGAAGGTACCGGTGGTAACGACGTTCGCCACGGCGGCGCCGTTGATTGACCCCAGAAGTCCGCTGGCGATCGTCGCGACCTTGGCGGGTCCGCCGTCGGAACTCCCGCTCACCGCCAGGGAGAAGTCCGAGAAGAGGACACCTGCTCCCGTCTTGAGGAGAAAACTCCCGAACAGGATGAAGAGGATGATGTAGCTCGCCGATACACCGATGGCGGTGCCCATGAGTCCTTCTGTCACGTAAACAAGGTGGACGATGACCGACCGCATCGCGGCGTTTATCACCGGAACCGTCAGAACGGGATAGATCCGCAGCTTTGCCCAGATACCGTATATGAGAAATGCGATCGCCAGAAGCGGCAGGCTCCACCCCAGAGCCCGCCGGGTCGCCTCGATCACCAGCACGATCGCCACGATGCCGAGAAAGAAGTCCGCCTGGTTGATGACGCCTCCCATCCGGGCGATGCGTCCGTAAGCCACCACCATGTACACCCCGATCGCGAGAGCCCCGACGGAAAGGAGAACGTCCAGCGCGTTGAGATCGATACGCTTCTTTCGTCCCGGATAGACCAGGAAAGCGATCGCCAGCAGGCTGTAGAGGTGGACGCTCCGCTGCCGGAAGTCCACCAGGGGTCCGGCGTAGGAGGTATAGAGGTGAAATAGTCCAAGAATGATCGCGAAGGTGGAGACAACAAGTCCCACAGTGCGAGCCGGGTCGCGCTGCTCCCGCTCCTCAGTCGGAATGGTATGGGCGGTTTCGATCGTCGGCGGGTGGTCATCGCTCTTGTCCACGGGTACCTCTTCTTCAATCTGATGTTGTACAGCTCGATCTGACGGAGAACCGGTATTGCCCCGGCTCCATTTGTCGAACCTCGTCGTCAAGTGTAAAGGTGTGAAACGTCTCCTGGTTGGCGCGGATAATCAGGGGATCGACGATACGATCAAAGCCGCTCATTACGACCCACCCCTCTTCGAGGCGGCTCTCCGGCGCGGAATCGGGAACTCCCGCTCCAAACGTGCGAAAACGAGTCGCCTCGACCCGGATCTCTCCGGCGGGATCGGCGACAAACTCCTCGCGCCACTCCTCATGTTCGACGGAGTGGATCCATGAGACCTCGAACACAAGAGGCCTGTCGAGGACAAACGTGGCGAAGGGCTCGCCGTCCCGGGATACCTCCAGACACGGCGACCCTTCACTCCGCCCCGACGCCGCGACGGGAGACGGGGGACTGCCCAAGAGCATGACCGTGCAGAGAGCCACCCCCGGAAGGGCGGCTCGCCGGCGGAAATGGTTTGTCCCTGCGACCGTTCCGCCCCCAATGCCCCTCACGGCAGCACGACCTCGCCCGCCGCCACTGCGGCGGGCGGGGCTCCCGGTCGATCGCCTCAACGGGAGCCGTAGAACTGCTCTGCTCCAGGGTGGAGCTCCAGAACGAGACCGCGGTCCATCGCGTCCCGATCAAACTGGCCGAGGGCGTCGATGGTTACCTGCTCACTCCCGAGATATTCGTAGAAGCGACCGGTCAGCTCGGACACAAGCTCCTCCGGCAGATCGGGGCTGACGATCAACAAGTTGCGAATCGCAACGGTCTGCACTGCTGCGTCCAGGTCATACTGTGCCGACACCCCCGCGGGAATCTCGAAGTTCTCGTAGAAGGGGTAGTTCTCGATCAGCGTCTCAGCCAACGAACCGTCCACAGGAACGAAAACGACATCCATCGTCTGCATCACATCGACGATATTGGCGTTGGGAATACCCGAGGTGAAGAACGCCGCGTCGAGGGTACCGTTCTTCATGCTCTGGACACTGTCGGCGTAGCCCGTATTGGACACCTGACCGAGATCGTCATAGGTGAGTCCGGCGGACTCGAGCACCTTCTGGGCACTCTGCTCGACCCCCGATCCGACCTGACCGACACCGACGCGCTTACCCTGCATGTCCTCGATCGAAGTGATCCCGCTCGAGGCGGTCGCGACCACCTGCACGACGTTCGGATAGAGCCCTGCGATCGCCTGGACGTCGACGGGATTGTCCTCGAATTGGCCACGACCGTTGCGCGCGTCGTACGCAACGTCACTCATGGCGATCGCAACCTGGTTGATACCGGAAGCGATGTTGTTAATGTTCATCACTGAGGCGCCGGTGGACTCGACGTTTACCGCGCTCACCATCTGGCTTTCCTCGAAGATCGTTTTGAGAGCGCCGCCGATCGGGTAGTACAGACCTGACGTTCCTCCCGTTCCAAAGACCAGCTGCGCCGGTTCCGACGCGGACTCACCACCGTCGGCGGAGCCCCCTCCTTCCTCCGCGCTTCCCCCGGCCATCGCAGCCGGAACCACGACCATCGAAAGCAACAGCACAACCAACACCATCCGCAGAAACCCTCGTAAGCGCATCCGAACCCCCTTTTTGCGCATAAAGCTCGCATAAGAATACCATGAATTGAAGACGCGGACAATCAGAAATGTACATGAGGCAATTTCGCTGTCGCCACGATCTCGGAAATGCTGGGGAGAACGGCAACATGAATCATTCTTGAAGACAACGTCGCTGGTCAGGCGGACCGCGTGGAAATTCGCCGCGGCAATCCCGCCGGTCGTGTTGTATTCCATGGGTACCTCCATAGGTACCAGCAGTAAAACTGACCACAGTGCTTCACGAGAAGTAGAAATACGCGTTCCGTCTGCGCGTTCCGGTCTATAATCTCTCTGCAAGTTGGTCTGTGACAGCTTAGCGTTTTGCGGTCCAGTTTCGGGTAAACTCAAGGATGTACTCCCTGAACTCCGGTATGAACCATCCAGCCTTCGGCGTGACCCGTACGGCGCAGCAAGAGCCAAAGATGCGGGGCATCCCGCAATGGGGTAGGCGGGGCAAACCGAAGATATCCCTGGTGCACTCATGGGGAGTGACTTCGCCGCGATGTTGAGCCTGTTCATGGTTCCCTTCCCCCGGCACTCGCCTCGGTTCCAGACTCGATCGTCGCTGGAGACAGGCGGGTTCTCGCAGTGATGTATCACATCTCACATCGCCCTGGAACGTGCTGCCACCTGCATTTCCGGTATAGAAATCGATCCTGCGTTCTTCCGACTCGACGGCGGCTTCGTCGCTGCCGTCGAATTGAACCAGGACCGTCGCAGACCCGTGAGGAACCCATGCCCACCGCTTCGACAAGCTCTTTAGTAGACGCAAGCATGTTGCGTCGGCCGGTTCGATCGCCGACGGCCGGGAGGGCAGCTGTCTCACAAGAGCCGGAGTAGTGTCCTTGAGCACAACGTCGTCCGGCAAGAAACCGACGGTAGCCGAGCGAAACGCGGGCCGCTTTAACAGCCGCACCGTGATTTCGGTGATAATCCCGAGGGGTCCCTTCGTAGCCGTCAAACAGATGCACCAGGCGGTATCGGGTAACCTCCTTTACGCGTCGCCCCGGCCATGCGGACGATTTCTTGGACAGGGTCACGCAAAAACGATTCATTGGCTTCGTGCACCGCGTAAGCAATTCTGTCATCTGCCGCGATTCACGGAAGAGTGAGGATTCCTTGAGGAACGACCGAAGTCTCCAGTCGCTATGCAATCCGCGTCGTTCTCACGCGCCTCGGTTCGACTCAGCGCGGATGATAGCCGTACTCGCTCTACTCCAGCTTGAGAAGATCGACGAACCGTCTCGGCGTGACTGCCGGAATACCTTCGGCCATGTCCATCTCGCTCAGATGAGGGTCACCGCTGACGATGTACACCGAGCCTGACTTGATCGCGCAGTCGGCCGCAACATCCTCTTCCGTGATTCCGCGCTCACGATTCGCCGGGGTCCGCCCATGTCGCACCGCGGGTCATCTCCGGGACGATTGCCTCCTGCCGGATTCAGATCAGGTGACAACGACCTTGGCACAGCGCGCCCTCTCTGTTGCGTGCATACTGCGATTCACCTGGTGGCTGAGAATCCAACGGTGACTTCGCGACGTCCGGCCGAACCGGCCGCTTGCCTAAAAGAGCGCAACTCCCGTCAGCACCATAATCAGCCAGATCACAATGATCACCAGAAGTATGAAGAAGAGGAAGCGTGCGATTGCCATGAAGCCCGCGGCTATACCGGTGAATCCCAGGACACCGAACACCACCGCGAGCACAACAAAGAGAAGCAACAACTCTACCATGTAGCCCTCCTGAGTTGAATGTAGGTGCTCGCGGCATTGTCTTGTATAGCCTCAATGGGCTAGAAGAGAGCACTCCGCCGACGGGAACCGAGACGCCGCCGCTTGATTTCTGCTGAGTCGATCCCCCACCTCCATTCATGCGAGCCGGCATATCGCGCGAGGCCGGCCTCGCGGGCTGTCGGTTCGACCTCGTCGTCGTCATGCCCGCAGCTCAGTTTGACGCCTAACCACTGAATGAGTAGCGTTACAGTAAGGCAGGTAAGTTCCAATACAGTCGAGGGAGGATAACATGCCGAACACGACATTCAAGGCAACAACGAAGCTGATCAATGGCCTGCAGGTTGAAAGCACCGTCCGTCAGTTCACAGTCCGAATGGATGAACCTGAAGATCTCGGCGGAACGGATACCGGCATTAATCCGGTCGAGGCAATGCTCGCCGCATTAGGATCGTGCCTCA